>JAFAHH010000423.1 GCA_019237355.1 Acetobacteraceae bacterium
CCGCATGAAGGAATCTTGACCCAGCATGTCGGGCCGCGCCATCCCCTCCATGGCCTGGGCGATCTTCAAGGGGTCGACCGCTCCGGCCTTCCGGATCGCGGCCTGGAGATACTCGAACATCGTTCGGGCTTGGCCGCCAATGAAGTCGAAATTATGAGTCGCACGCCACTGGGCCACCCATTCCTTGAACGCCGGATCCCCCTGCTCGGCGGCCAGATTCTCGTTGAACGGCATCAACGAGAATACCCGGCCCTCACCGGCTGATCCTATTGCGGTGGGGCCGCCGCCGAGATGTGCGTAAAGCGTGTAGTATTTTACATCGAGGCCGGCATCCATGCCGGCCTTGATCAACAGGGTCATATCCGGCCCCCAATTGCCGGTAATCAGGGCCTGTGCGCCGGAAGCCTTGATCTTGCTGATATAGGGCGAAAAGTCCTTGACCCTGCCGAGCGGGATCAGCTCGTTGCCCGCGATCGCGATATCGGGCCGAAACTTAGCAAGGAAGCCCTCGACCCCCCGCTGCAGCGACTGGCCGAACAGGTAATCCTGGTTCAGCAAATACACCTTCTTCACCTCAGGCGGAATGGCGCGCACCAGCATCATCGCCTTTTGATCGGCGTTTGCTTCGAACCGAAAATGCCAGAAGCTGCACTTTTCGTTGGTGAGTTCCGTCGCCACGCTGCCGGCGTTCAGATAAAGGATGCGGTTATCGGGATTGCGTGCGTTATGCTTCTCGACGCCCTCGATCAGCGCGGCAGCGATATTCGAGCCGCTTACCTGCAATACCACAGGAATGCTCTGGTCGGTCATGGACTTCAGCGCCATAAGCGCTTCAGAGGGCTGCGACTTGTTGTCGAAGGTGACCAGCGCGAATTTTTTGCCGAGAGCGCCACCCTTCGCATTGATGTAATCGATATTATACTGAAGTTGCGCGCGGTTCTGCTGGCCGACTTGGCTGAATGGCCCGGACATCGGATCGGTGTAGCCGATCCTAATCGTCTCCTCGGCAGGGGCCGAAAAGGCCGCACTAGACAAGGCCAGTGCTAAACCGATGATGCACGGGACCGCGCCGAGAAACGCCAAAGCCCTTTGACCGATCCGCACCGATTGCTTGCCGGACCGCTGATCGCCGGGGGTATGCCGCTGCATTGACCCTCCCAAGAGGTTTGTGTTCGGACCACACGTATTGAGAGCCGGTAACGCGGCGGCCCAAAGCAGGACGCCCCGGGCCGGATGCTCTTGTGCAACGAGTAGATTTGGCGCCCCGTCCCGCCTGAGTGTCAAGCACAAATAGTGCACCACCAGCACGAACAGCCCAGCTAGAGCTATAGCTGAAACTGCCGACCAGTCGGTCGCGAGCTGCCCCCCAAACGAGTGGTAGCTTCTGCCCCCTACACCCCCGGCCGCTTCATTTTGCAGGTGGTCGGGAGTGCCAGATCGTTGGCCGCATAGGTTTGTATCACTTTCCAGCCGAGCCCGGTCTTTTCGGCGTCGTATTTCACATCCTTCGTAAATACGGCCACATAGTACGGGAACATCAACTGGTGGTCGTCGGCTCGCATATATGTTTCGTGCCCGAGCATATCGGGCAACGCCATGCCCTCCATCGCCTGAGCGATTTTCAGTGGGTCGACTGCTCCGGCCTTCTGGATCGCGGCCTGGAGATACTCGAACATGTTCGAGTATCCGCCCCAATAGAAATCGAAATTGTGGGTTGCGCGGAACTGGGCCACCCATTCCTTCACCGCCGGATCGCCCTGCTCGGCGGCGAGATTCTCGCTAAATCCGATCAACGAAAACACCCGGCCGTCGCCGCGGGGCCCTATCGCGGTCGGGCCGCCCCCGAGATGTGCGGCCATCGTGTAGTATTTCACCTCAAGCCCGGCATCCATGCCCGCCTTGATCAACAAATTCAGATCCGGACCCCAATTGCCAGTAATCAAAGCCTGAGCGCCGGAAGCCTTGATCTTGGTAGTATAAGGCGAAAAGTCCTTCACTTTGCCGAGTGGGATTAGCTCGTTGCCGACGATTTCGATATCGCGCCGAAACTTAGCGAGGAAATGCTCGACCCCGCGCTTGACCGATTGGCCATACAGGTAATCCTGGTTCAGCAAATACACCCTCTTCACCTCAGGCGGCAGCGCGCGCACCAGCATCATGGCCTTTTGATCGGCGTTGGCTTCGAACCGAAAATGCCAGAAGCTGCAGTTTTCGTTCGTAAGTTCCGTCGCCACGGCGCCAAAGTTCAGGTAAAGGATGCGGTTATCGGGATTGCGTGCGTTGTGCTTTTCGATCCCATCTATAAGCGCAGCAGCGACATTCGAGCCGGAGCCCTGCATCACCACCGGCATGTTTTGGTCGGCCATCGACTCCAGCGCTATCAGCGCCTCAGAGGGTTGCGACTTGTTATCGAATGTTACCAAAACGAATTTTTTGCCGAGAGCGCCGCCCTTCGCGTTAATATATCGATTTCATACTGAAACTGCGCCAGGTTCTGCTGCCCAACTTGGCCGAATGGCCCGGACATCGGATCGGTGTAGCCGAGCCTGATCGTGTCCTCGGCGGAGGCGGTGAGCGTTGTAGCAAAAAACGCCAATGCCAGGACGGCCGCGAATAGAACCGGGCGCAGAAACATGAGACAACGAGAATACCCGCCCTCGAACATCCCTTCCTGCATCCGCCCCAATCTCAGGTATTGCGAGGGATGAGCCCTGATTTTTTGGGTGGGCGGGAGCGCTCCGGTGGATCGAATACATGTGGACGGTCGCATTTGACCCTCCTCCCCGACAATGTCGATTTCCGAATGGCGGCGCTCTTTCGGCGCCGTAAACAGCATGCCGGCAAGGCGTGGAGGTCTTAGCCCCAGGCCAACTATTCCTCATGCAACGTACTATTAAATGTCCGCTGCTGCCCAACGTCAAGCAAAATTATCCTCGCCGCAGGGATAGCCCGCGCCACAGCTAATTAAGCGGTCACTGAGGATAGATCGGGATTGATTACACCGCTAACCGCTTAATTTTGGCCGTCGCCAGGAGCCTCGAATCCTTCCGTAAGCCTAGCCGGCTTGCCAAAGCCGGACGAATTCCCCCAGCTCCTGGGCGTTGAGATCCGAAACCGCCCAGAACACCATGCCGCCTTGGCTCCAGTGAATGAAATTGTAGCCACGCCGGTGGCCATCCGCTGGGCGGAGCCCGATGCTGCCCTGGTCGGGCCAAATGAAGAGATCGATTAGGTGCTGGCGCCGCTGATAGACCAGGGCGGCAACAGGCCGCCCAGCGAGGTAATCAAGCCTCGCGCCTGCGAGCGCGAAGCCCTGGCTCTTTAGATCCTTAACTGGGGGCGTGAAGTCCAGGCGGCCGCCGAACCAGGGCTTCACCGTGTGCTGATCGCTCGAAGCCACATCCATGATATGGCCCGGCTGCAGCGCGCGGATGTGATCCGCAACCACGGCGCCTGGGAAATCCCCGGCGCGCGGTATCACGAGCAGCCAGGCAAGGCAGGCAGCCAGCGCGAACCCGCCGCCGAAATAGCCGAACTCGGCCAGCCGCGGGCGGCGCAGGTGATCAACCCACGATCGCCGGGCTCCACGCTGTGCTTCCGGCTGGGCCTCTGACGCAATGCGCGCCCGCACGGCCGCATGGAGCGTGTGTGGGGCAGCATAGTAGGGCAGCTCTTCGCGAAGCCGGGCGGAAAGCGCCAGCATCTCGGATTGTAAGGATGCGCATGCGGCGCAGTGCTCGAGGTGCTCGGCAACACGAGCGGCCTCGGCCGGGTCTAGCTCTCCGTCCAGATCAGCCTGGATCAGGAGGTGCATCTCCTGGCAGCGGTCATCGTTCATGAGTGCATCCCCTCGGCTGACCGGCCAAGGAGCGCCTGCCGCGCCCGCCAAAGGCGCGACATAATGGTGCCGATCGGCACCCCCATCACTTCCGCCATCTCCTTATAGGAAAGCCCTTCCAACTCGCGTAGAACAAGGCATTCCCGCAATTCGGCAGGTAACGCCCGCAACGCGCGGTCTAAAAGCTGAACACCTTCGCTGTGCAACAACGCTGCCTCTGGATCGTCGTCGGGGGCGGGAACGGACAGTGCTTGCGGGCCCTCTTCACCAGACCCGCCCTCATTGAAACTGGTTTCCGGATTGCCGCTCCGGGAGGCGAGGAAATCGTAAGCGACATTGCGGACAATCCGCATGAACCAGGCCCGGACATTCCCGCCGTGATAAGAGGGAAAGTAGCGAAGGGCACGGAGCGCAGCCTCCTGAGTCACATCCTCGGCCAAGGTCGAGTCTTTCACCAGCCAGCGCGCCAAATTATGGGCGGAGTTCAGATGCGGAAGCACAAGCTGCTCAAACGATAGAGGATCGGCCCGCGTCACCACTCTCCTCATTCCGGGGCTCGATTCCTCGGCCACTGCGGACGAGGAATGCGGCCCCCTATACCCGGATCACTCCACCACTACTGTACCCTGCATCCGCGGATGAATGGAACAGAAATAAGAATAGGTTCCGGGACTGCTGAACACGAAACTGAAGCTATCCCCTGTGTCCAGGGGTTCTGATTTCAGTACTCGCCGATCACCATTCTCCACCACCGTGTGCGGAATATCGTCCCGATTGATCCAGACCACGCGTGTTCCGGCCGGCACGGTTACCTTCGAGGGGGAGAAGGTGAAATTATCGATTGTCACTTGCGCATCGTTGGCAGACAGAGTCGGGGTGCTGGCGCCGAGTAGGACCATACTGCTCGCCAGGGCAGCAAGACGGAGCGGAAGCATTTTGAATTCTCCTGGAATTGGATGGTTGTTACGCGCCGAGCGGCGTGTCCACAACGGCTAGCTGCGACTGCCCCTCGATGCGCGTGACCTTCGTGATTCCTAGCATCGCGCGCAGGCGCCCGGCGGGAACATCCTTGACTGGTCCGGGAGAGGCGGCAGTGCCCGGAGCGGGCTGCGGGAAGGCCGTAGAGCGCGCTGTATGGAATGCGCAATTGCCCTCCACCTTCTGCATGATCTGGTGGATATGGCCGTTCAGCACGGTCACCGATCCGAAACGCTTGACGTATGAAAGAGCCTGCGCCCCGTCATCTGTCCCCCA
This sequence comes from Acetobacteraceae bacterium, assembly GCA_019237355.1. GTDB lineage: Bacteria > Pseudomonadota > Alphaproteobacteria > Acetobacterales > Acetobacteraceae > JAFAHH01. The sequence continues at coordinate 5,093 of JAFAHH010000423.1, forward strand.
ACCCCATTCCTGGCTCACGGTCCAGAGCGGGACATGGGCAAAGATTACGATTGGCTGGCTGGCCGAGCGGCCTGCGAGGTCCTTCTCAAGCCATTCGAGCTGCTCCTGGCCGAGATTACCAAACCCTCCCGGCTTCAGATCCTGCACGTTATTGAGGCCAATGAAATGAACCCCGCGTTGATCGAAGCTGTACCAGCCGCGTGGCCCGCCCCGGATGAAGCGCTCGAAAAACGGCTGGCCCTCGTCCATTAGCACATCGTGCTCGCCGGGCACGTAATGCACATCAAGCCCCGCTCCCCGGATAATCTGCTCCGCCGTATCGAATTGCGCAGGCTTCGAGAGATGGCTGACATCGCCGGTATGGATCATGAGCCCTGCATCGGCTTTTTGCCGGTTCACGAGGTCGATCGCTTCTCGCAACGTGCCCGGCGTATCCATATTGGGCGCGTTCTTGAACCCGATGTGGCTATCGCTGATTTGAATGAAGCTCAGCTCGCCTTTGGGCGCCGCAGCCTCCGCGCTTCCGCCCAGAGGCGCCGAGCGCGGCACCCCGCCGCTAATCGTCCAAAGCACCCCGGTGCCTGCCCAGGTCATGCATTTCAGCAAACCGCGCCGTGTCTGGTCCATTTTCTCTCTCCGATGAAGGGCCGGTCCTTAGACCGGACTCGCCTGCCGGTTATTCCGGAGGCCGCGGTTATGATTTCAATTGTTTCCCGCTGGATGCTGGAGCACCGATTGTGCCTGCATGCGCGGACGAACGAGGTCCGCGAATCCGCGGGGCAGCGACGCAGCCGTCTGCCGAATTCCTTCGCCCCCGTTCGGGGGCAGAATGGAGTCGGGCCGCGACGCAATGGGAGCGGAAGAAGCCGTGTCCAAGCTGGGATAGCCTTCTCCGGTGCCTCCCGGGGCAAATCCGTGGCCTGAGATCTCGCGCGGAGCCGTGGGCGCTTGGCTTCCACCGCCGCCAGATTACCCTCGGCGAGAGCAGCGTTGCTGATCATGGCTGCAAATCTGGCCGCAGCGCGTAAAGGAGACGTCTCATCACCTTCTCCGCTGAATTGCTCGCTTGACGCCGTGGGCGTCGCGGCCAATGACTGCGGAGGACGGCGCTTTTATTCAGTCCAACCCGAATGAGTCCGACGATGCATCGAAACTCGGAGAAACATAAGAAGCCAGTCCGCGAGCAGCGTGAGGCCGCGGCGCTGCGCGAGAACCTGCGAAAGCGCAAGGAGCAGGAAAGGGCTCGGGCGGGCGCCGGGGTCGATCAGACCCGGCCGAGCACTACCGGCTGCTCGGTGAAACCCACGGGGTGCGGATAGGGGTCGGGCAACACGGGTGGCCATTCCCACTCCCCGGGCGCAAATAACTCATGCATGCGGCTGAGATCGCAGTGAAACGGCGGCCCTCCGTCCTGGCCCGTCTGCACGAACAGCACGAACAGTTTTTCGCCCGGCCGTAGCCAGCGACGAAGCCGGGCTGCGTAGTCCGGTAACAGGCCTGGCGGCAGCGCGGACAGGCAAGTCTGGTCGTAAATCGCGTCGAATGGCTGGCCGGGTTCCCAGGTGAAGAAGTCTGCCTTGACCACCTGGGCCCAAAGATTCACACGCTCGAGGCGTGCCGTCTGGGCAGCAATAGCGCTTGGAGCGGAGTCCACGACGGTCACCTCGAACCCGGCTTCTGCGAGAGCGAGCGGCTCGGGGCTGCGCCCGGCGCCAGGGACCAGGACCCGGCCTGGCCGCAACACGCCGCGGGCGCGCCAATCCAGAAAGGCCGGATGAAGACCCGGCCGTTCCCATGGTGTCGCTCCTTCGCGGTACTTTGCTTCCCAATCCACTGGGTCGGCGGGTTCGGCCATAGCTGTGTGTCCGTGTCGATAGACTTGCGGCGCGTATCTTTATGATCATTGAATTAGAGCGGGATGACTCCAGGTGAGGTTATCCCGCTCTAGCTTTTTTAGTTTTCAGAGCGCGATTCAGGCTTTCCGACGATTCCGCCTCAGCCATCGCGCTCTAAATTACGATGATATGCCTCGCTTCGCAGATGATCCCCGAGGGCCTGCATCGGCTCCGCAGCCGACGTCATGGTGCTCCTGGTAAGATGGTTGCCATTCGCCGCGGCGTTACGCAACCAGCCGAGGCGGCCGGCGTTGGTGGTTGCATCTGCGGTGCCGTTCCCCCCACCTGCGCCGCGGACCGGTGCCGGCGGCGCGGCGTTTGGACCGCGCCGCTAGGCCCCGGATCCCCAGTTCCAAGCGAAAGGCGCCGCGCTGCAGGAGCGTCATACCATGGCTACGCTGGATAACCCCACCGATACGTCAGGCCGTCTCATCGCTGGAAACCAGGTATCGGGAACAGTAGTCTATAACCCAGCCGGGGAGCGGCTTGGTACCATAAATGACGTGATGATCGATAAGCTATCCGGCAAAATCGCTTACGCCATCTTGAGCTTTGGCGGGTTCTTAGGGATCGGCGACAAGCATCACCCTCTTCCCTGGGCCGCTCTTAAATATGATACGAAAGTCCGAGGCTATGTGGTTAGCCTGGATCAGGCGGCACTCGAGGGCGCGCCTTCCTTCACGGCAAGCGAGAAGGTGAATTGGGAGGACGAGACCTGGGGCAAGCAGGTGCACGACTTTTACAATGCCGAGCCTTATTGGCAGGCCAAGATTTAGCGGGCCGTCCGGTCAACAGGCTTGCCTCCTCGTCTATCACCGGAGCGTACCCACGTGACGCTCAATATGGGGACGGAGTTCGTCCCAGTTGGCGGCAATCCGCTCTAGCACGGCCGCATCGCACCCGTACTGCGGCCGGGGCTGGCGCATGTTCAGTCCTACAAAATGTGCGCCGCACGTCCCGAGGCTCCGGGCGTGACCGGGGAAGGGCGAGCAGATCGACACCTCTTCGGTTGTAACTACGAGCGGCGGGCCGGGCCGGGAAAGTATAGCGACCTGCAGCCCTTGCTCATCGACCTCGCCACGAAGCTGAGCATCGGGACAGAGTTCTAGCACTTCGGCCAAGGCACGGGCGGCATCAAAACCCGGGGGCATGCCGCGTAGGCCGGTGTTACGTGGCTCGGGCCCGCAAAGCGGCGTAAATTGGCCGAAGCACGCCACCATGTCCGCGGCGATAACGCATGGGCCGCCGCCCGAGCCGTGCTCCAGCCAACGCGCGATGGCTTCGGGCATGCGCCAAAGGACCAGATCATTATCGAGAGCGATCTCGGCGAGCTGCGGGAACAGGCGTAAAGGAGCAAATTTCCAGGCAGCTCCTTCGGCTAGTCCAGCGTCGAGCCGCTCCAACAAGGGACGGGGGATATCGTCGCCATGCACGCGACGCCATTCGACCAGGGAAGCTACATCACCGACACGTGCCTGGGCGACCCTGATCGCGAGGCCATTCACGCAAACGGCATAAGCGGCCCCGGAGCCGAAGACACGCCGGGCACCCAAGATAGAAAGGCGAAGCGCTTCAAACCCGCGCGGGCTGACGTCGCCAACCGTCCATCGAATGCCGGCGCGCTCTACTGGGATTACTGCGTATTACCAGTACTGGGATTTGGCTGGCTCTGCTGATTTTGTGTGGTCGACTGGTGCTGGGCCTTGTTTGCCTCATGATGGCCGACGGCGCAGCCCGCAGCCGCACCAAGCACGCCATGATGCCCGGCATAATGGCCGGCAACTCCGCCGACCGCTGCGCCTTTGATGCAGCCCCTTGCGTGCGCCTCGGTCACACCAGCACCGATTACGAGCGCTAGAGCGGCTGGGATCAGCAGTGCCTTCATTCCGACTTCCTCCAGAAAATGAAGCGATGATGTTCGCTCGAGTCAGCGCGGAACGGGGGGCGGAGTTTCGCAGCTACTCGCGGGAGGGATGCGAGTGCCCGCGCCCGGTCTTTGCCCGCAGCGCGTCGATCCTTTTCGAGGCTTCCGCCTTGGTCAGCCTGTCGTCGAATTCTTCGCCAGCCTCTTCGCAGAGAGTCTTCAGGTAAGAGGCCTGTGCCCCAGTCATCGGCTCGTCGCCCGTGGTCCAGTCATCGGGGTCTTTTTCGGCATTGGACCGAGGGTTGGTCTTGGGATTCGTACTCACGTGATGGTCGGTTTTGGGATGGGTGCTCATATTCGTTCCTATGAATGACGCACAGAAGCTGGATACTATATGTTCGCTCCTGACCTGGGGAACAGCACGGCTTCAACAGGCGGCGATCGAGCACCCGAGGCGGGAGGCCCGCCTGCTGCTCGCCCACGCGCTGGAAATGACGCAGGAAGGCTTGCTTCGCGAGCAGAACCGGGCGGTATCGGCGTCGCGGTACGAGGCGTTCGTTGCGCGCCGGGCCCGGCGCGAGCCACTCGCCCATGTAACGGGGCGCCGCGAGTTTTGGAGCCTAGACCTGCTTGTCTCGCCTGTAACTCTCATCCCCCGCCCCGAATCGGAATCCCTGATCGAGGCCGCGGTGGCGGCATTTCCAGATCGGAGCCAAGTGGGGGCGATTCTCGATCTCGGCACCGGTACGGGCTGCCTGCTTCTCGCCGCCCTCACTGAATTTCCCGACGCTTTCGGGATAGGGGTAGACCGTAGCGAGAATGCCCTCGGGCTTGCCGCTCGCAATGCTTCCCGGCTGGGCCTTGCTGCCCGTTCGGGCTGGATCTGTGCGGACTGGGAGTCCGCGATTGCTGGCCAGTTCGATCTGGTGTTGTGCAACCCACCCTACATCCCCACATCCGAGCTTGCCGGGTTAATCCCCGAGGTCGCTGGTTACGAGCCCAGGCTGGCGCTTGATGGTGGGGATGCAGGGCTTGCCGCTTATACCCGAGTAGTTCCAGCGATCCCTCGCCTTCTGAGAGCGCGTGGAAAGGCCATCCTCGAACTTGGACCCGGCCAAGCCGAGCCGGTAGCTAGGATGGCTCAGAGAGCCGGGCTCGAGCCGGCATGCCGGCCAGATTTGGCGGGTGTCTCCCGGGCAATGCTGCTGGTTGGGCAGAATCCCGCAAAAGCACTTGGCAGCGGCGGCGTAGGAGGCTAGCTTCCGTCCGGCGGGAATCGCTGCATCGCGGCGAGCCAAGGCGCTCAACAGCCGCGGAGAGGTTGGGCGCGAGCCAGCCAAAGCCGATTGGCGACCGGGCTGGGAAGCGCATCTGAAACACGCAACGGCGTCGGGCCGCAGTCTTAGCTGGGCCGATAACAGGAAAGCACAACGGCACACGAATGAACATGAAACGCATGCGTGGACGCAATCACCGAGGGGGTGGAGGCGGCGGTGGCGGGGGAGCACGCCACCATGGCAGCGGAATACCGCTCAATCGCAACCACGTGTTCGACAGCAATGGTCCGGATGTGCGCGTCCGGGGCACTGCCCAGCAACTTTTCGAGAAATATCTTCAGCTCGGGCGGGACGCGACGAGCAGCGGCGACCGGGTGATGGCCGAAAGCTATTTCCAGCACGCCGAGCACTATTTCCGCATCCTCAACGCTATGAACCAGGCGGCGCAGCAGAGCCAGCCGCAACAGGGCAATGGCCAGCGCCGGCCATATGCGGGCGAGGATGGCGGCCAGCCGGCTGGATCGGTTAACGGCGAGGAAGTGGCGGAGTCGAGCCCGGCTGGTGTCGGCGATCAGCCCGAGGCGCGGGAAATTCCGATCACCGTGGTGTCACCTCCCGAGGGCTGATGCTTCAGGGTTAGATTCGGTCAAAACGCGGGCTCGGCCGTGTTGCCGAGCCCGGCAAAACATGCTTGAAAGCTGGCATGTCTTGGATCTGGGCGATTATCATCGGGTTGATCGTCGGCGCCGTTGCCAAGCTGATCATGCCGGGGCGCGATCCGGGCGGGATTATTGTGACGATCCTGCTAGGCATCGGTGGGTCCGTAGTCGCTACCTGGATCGGCCAGGCGGTGCACTGGTACCGCCCGGGTCAGGGCGCTGGGTTCATCGCTTCGGTCGTGGGTGCAATAATCATCCTTGCGATCTACCGGGCCCTGGTCGGAAGAACCGTGACCTAAAGTATCATGGCTTCGGGTCGAAGCCGTCATGCTCTAACCCTTTGCGCCCTTTTCGGTATACTTGCCCCTCGGCGGCACGGCGATTCTGTCGAAATTCGCGGCCAGTAACCGGAGGGCATCACGCATAACCTGCCCATGCATGGCTGGGCCGTGCCCCGTGACCACCAGTTCGGGTTCGAGACGTGAGAGCTCCTCTACCGAGTGGCGGGCCTGCTTCCAGTCGGTCGTAAAATACGCTGGAGGGCCATGAAGCTCCGGGCTCTGCACCGCCACGGCATAGGCGGACTCCTGTCGGGTAGTGATGAAGGCATCGCCTGCAATGAGGCTTCGGTCTGCGGCGCGCCATAACGAGACGTGCCCTGGCGCGTGGCCTGGCGTGTGTAGCCACCGCCAGCCGGGCATGTGCGGTGCGGTCCCGTCATCGGGCAGGGTACGCAGCCAGCGTCCCACATCGACCGGCCCTGTTGGATATAGGGGCGAAAGCAGTGACATAAGGCCGCCGCCCACGCTCGGGTCGGGCGGCGGATAGGATTGGCTCCCATCGAGATAGGGCCGCTCGAGGGGATGAGCATAGACCGGAGCATCCCACCTTGCTGCCAGATCCTCTAGCGCCCCCACGTGATCGAAATGTCCGTGCGTTAGGATGATTGCCGCGGGCCGGCTGCCTTCGCCAAACCGCTGGCCGGCGGCGGATATGATAAGCGAACCGGTGCCCATCACTCCGGCATCGATTAGGACCCAATTCCGGTTGCCCGCCTGAGGCGTCCCGTAAAACACGGCATTTACGATACCCAGCCGCCGGTAAGCCAAATCCGGGGCAATTTCGAGGGTGCGGCCGTCCTTGCTTGCGTGCCCAACCACCGTCTCTGGGTCGAGCGGGATTTGCTGACCTGTCATGATCACTCACCGTCTTTCTTCCGCTGAAAGCTCGGGCCTGCCTGATCGGTTGTCGGGTCCGGCGCAAATGTCGTGGTGAGCACGGAGTCGTGAAATTTCGTGTGAAGCTGTTCACAGCCTACCGGCGTGGCGGGTGGCAAGTATCCAGTCATGGACGGGATATTCCCGTTGACGGCCCGAAAGGGGGACACCATGAAACTGATCTTATTTGCGACCGCACTTGGCCTGCCGCTGATTGCGGGCACGGCCTATGCTGATTCGGAAGGCTACCAGGGCGGCGCGAGCTACCCGATTGTGTCATCGCCTGCCCGTATCGACACGGGGTCTTCGGACTACCAACTCCCGTCGGCGATGGCGGTGAGGGAAACCCCGAATGTTGTGCTGCGCGACGCGGGATCAGAGGCAACCCCGGTCTTTTCCGGGATGGCGGCTTCGCCGAACACGGTTGCGAGACGATAGGCTGGGTAGGGAGACTTAATCACGGCTGAGCGCAGATGGTCAGGGTGGTAGGCCATTTGGCTCAGCCGTTTTTTCTCTACTTATCTGATTACGCGGCCTCGTTGATTGTTCAGATTTCGTAATCGAGGCTTCGCGGGGTCAGATTTGGAAGATCGGCTTTAGCAGTTTGCTGAAAAAGCAAGACCAGAGCTCTGCCCTGGACCCGTCATGCGTCGTGCGAAGAGCACGCTCCTCGCGTGACGAGCATGCTGTTCGCATGACGGGGCCGAAAGGCCCCAGACCCCATCCACTAAGTGATTGGATTGCAAAGGCTGCGCCTTTGCTGGGGTCCAGGGGCAAAGCCCCTGGCCTTCTTTCGTTGCTTCACGACGACCGACTTCAACGCTTTTCCGCAGCCTGTTAAGCCTTTCACATGCCCTTAGATGACCTCCAGGGTGCATTCTGTCGTTGAGTTTCCTTCCTTTATATCAGCAGCATCACACACGAATCGCTTGATCATCCGATCCAGTTTGATACCGGTCTCGGTCGCCTGCAAGCATTAGAAAGTAACGGAAAGATATCCCACTTCTTTGGCCCGGTATTGCCTGGATACGTCGCCAAGCATGGTGCGTCCTAATAGGATCACGGGCATCCGGGAAGTCATTGATTCCCAGTTCCTTTAGTGCGGTTACAAACCGACGAACGGCATCTGCTTTCAGTACGCCGCTGCGAGAGGATGTCCGCTGGCGATTACGGAAGAATTTAGCGGCCAGTTCCTCGCCCGTGAAGGAGGCTGCGCTTGCCAGAAAATCACCGATGCCATAACTCCGGCAATTCACCGATCGAAAACTTCCCACGCGGGGCCTTGGGCGGCGCACCAAGACTTCAGCACATTACGTACGTTCTGATATCTTGTCCCAGTGACCAGACTGCGTCAATGCAGCAGAGCGAAGTGATCCGTAAGGGTTGCGGCTCCGAGCGATAGGTGGCCCACAAGCCCGCGCAGGTGAGCCTGCCACGGATAGGCGCCTGGCCGATTGGCGACCCCTACGGTCTTGCCGGTCCATCATTGCCCAGGTGACCCGGTCCATAATCCAAGCGCCGATCGCGCCGGCAACCAGGCCGCGGAACAGCACGCTGGCGAGCGAACTGGCCAAGCCGGCGCCTCAGTAGACCACGACGCTTCGGATCGACTCACCCCGCGTCATCAGATCGAAGCCTTCATTGATCTGCTCTAGTTTCAGATGATGCGTGATCAGGTCGTCGATATTGATCTTGCCCGCCATGTACCAATCGACAATTTTCGGCACGTCGGTTCGGCCGCGGGCGCCCCCGAAAGCCGAGCCGATCCAGCGCCTGCCCGTAACCAACTGGAATGGCCGGGTGGAGATTTCCTGCCCAGCCGCGGCGACGCCGATGATCGTGCACACGCCCCATCCCCGCCGGCAGCATTCCAGGGCCTGACGCATCAGGGTGGTATTGCCGACACACTCGAAACTAAAGTCTGCGCCGCCTTTCGTCAGTTCGACCAAGTACGGAACGAGATCGCCTTCCACCTGTTTCGGATTCACGAAATGGGTCATGCCAAACTGGCGCGCCATTTGTTCCCGCGCGGGGTTGATATCGACGCCGACAATCATATCAGCGCCGATCATCTTCGCACCCTGAATCACATTCAGCCCGATGCCGCCGAGGCCAAACACAACAACCGTGCTGCCTGGCTCGACCTTCGCGGTAAACAGAACGGCACCAATGCCGGTAGTAACACCGCAGCCGATGTAACAAATCTTGTCGAACGGCGCGTCTTCCCGCACTTTAGCGACGGCAATCTCGGGCAGCACCGTGTAATTCGCAAAAGTCGAGCAGCCCATGTAGTGCAGGATCGGCCGGCCTTGGTAGGTAAACCGGCTGGTTCCATCCGGCATCACTCCCTGCCCCTGGGTGGCGCGGAGCTTGATGCAAAGATTGGTCTTGCGGCTTAAGCAGTATTCGCACTCCCGGCATTCAGGCGTGTACAGCGGGATGACATGGTCGCCCTTTTTCACTGAGCGCACATCGGGGCCGGTCTCGACCACGATCCCGGCGCCCTCGTGCCCCAGAATGCACGGGAACAGGCCTTCCGGATCGGCGCCCGACAGCGTGTACTTATCCGTATGGCACAGGCCGGTCGCCTTGATTTCGACCATGACCTCGCCGGCTTTTGGGCCTTCGAGCTGCACGGTCTCTATGCTGAGCGGCTTGCCAGCCTCAAAAGCAACAGCGGCGCGGACGTCCATGGTGGCCTCCCTTAAAAACGCTGGCTCGCAACGATGCTAGATGCTATCCAGCATGCGGCCCCTAGTCTCGGGCAAAGCGAAGGCTGCGCCAAACAGCACGGCGTAGGCAACCACCGCGAACACCGCGATGGCGCTGGCGAGCGACATTACCCCTGAGAGGTAGCCTACGAGAGTGGGAAATAAGGCGCCAATACCGCGGCCGAAATTGTAACAAAAGCCTTGGCCCGAGCCCCGCATGGCGGTCGGGAACAACTCGGTCAGGAACGGTCCCATGCCGGAGAAATAGCCGCTTGCGAAAAACCCGAGCGGGAATCCGAGCACGAGCATGACCCCATTGGGAATGTTAAGCTGCGTGTAGGCGAGCACGACAGCGATCGCCCCGGCGGAGAAGACGAGAAAGAGGGGCCGCCGCCCAATCCGGTCAGCGAGCCACGCGCCCACCAGATACCCGGCGAAGCTGCCCGCGATGAGAAAGGCCAGATACCCGGCCGAGCTGATTACGGTGATCTGCCGGTCGTTGCGGAGAAACGTCGGGAGCCAAGTCGTAATGGCATAGTAACCGCCCTGGGCGCCTGTGGAAGCGAGAGCCGCCAGAACGGTGGTGCCTAGTATGTCCAGCTCGAAAATACGCCAAATCGGCGGCCGGTCCACCGCCCGCGCATGTTCGGCAATCTCCGGCTCCCGCACAAAGCGGCGCAAGAACAGCACCAGCAGGGCGGGCAGGCACCCCACCGCAAACATGGCGCGCCACGCTGTCTCCGCCGGCAGCAGGGAAAAGAGAATGGCCTGGGCAAGTACGGCCAATCCCAGCCCACAGCCCATCCGGATTGAACCGAGCCCACGGCCCGGCCCCGGTATTCGGGGCGGATGGTTTCCCCGATCAGCACTGCGCCGGCGGCCCACTCGCCGCCGAACCCAAAACCAAGCACCGCCCGTAGGATGATGAGCTGGGTGAAGTTCTGCGCGAAGGCGCAGAGCAAGGAAAATATCGAGAACCAGGCGATTGTGACCTGCAGGGTGCGAACCCGGCCAAGCCGGTCCGAGATATAGCCGGCGGCCCAGCCGCCTACGGCCGAGGAAAGCAGGGTGACGGTCGCGGCGAGGCCGGCGGTTCCAGCCGCAACACTCCATTCCCGCATGATCGTGCCGATCACGAGCGGGTAAATCATGAAATCCATGCCGTCCAGCGCCCAGCCGGCGGCACAGGCCCAGAATGTCCGGCGCTCGGCGAGCGTCATATCGGAATAGAAGCTGCCTAATCCGGTCGGGGCAGTCGTCACGCTCATCTCTGGCCTCCTGAGGGGTCTGCCGCGCCAATCCGGCACTTTGTAACGGAGATAATAGGCTAACTCCTAGGGCGGACGCGACTTAGAACACCGCGGGTTCAGGTCGAAGCCACATGCTCTGGCAGGCTGCGGAAAAGCGTTGAAGTCGGTCGTTCGTAAAAGCAACGAAAGAAGGCCAGGGGCTTTGCCCCTGGACCCCAGCAAAGGCGGAGCCTTTGCAATCCAATCACTGAGGGGATGGGGTCTGGGGCCTTTCGGCCCCGTCATGCGAACAGCATGCTCGTCACGCGAGGAGCGTGCTCTTCGCACGACGCATCACGGGTCCAGTACAGAGCCCTGGCCTTCCTGTTTCAGCAGACTGCTAGAGCGCGATGGCTTGAGGCGGAATCGTCGGAAAGCCTGAATCGCGCT
>JAFAHH010000424.1 GCA_019237355.1 Acetobacteraceae bacterium
TTGGATTGCAAAGGCTCTGCCTTTGCTGGGGTCCAGGGGCAAAGCCCCTGGCTTTCTTTCGTTGCTTTACGAACGGACGGACTTTAACGCCTTTCCGCCAGCCTGCTAGAGCGGAATGACGTTACGCGAAAAGCCATCCCGCTCTAGCTTTGTTTTCGCGAGCATCATCGGGCCCCATCGCGCCCGCGCGATGGGAACCCGGGCACGCGCTCCTGGAACCGCAGGCGTTTCCAGTCAAGCGCGATCTGCTATAGCGCGGTTTCCACTCAAGTGGAACCGCTCTAGATTTGTTTTGCGAGCAGATTCACGCGATGGGGATCGCCTTCGGCGATTCCACCTGATCGCGATCTGCTCTAGCTCGAATATTTGGCAAAAACATTGTCGCGCACGGCGATTCCCAGTCCGGGGCGCTCGGGCACTGCGAGGCAGCCTCCCTCGAGCAGGAATGGTTCTTCGAGCAGATCATCCCGCAGCGGATTGTGCTTACGATCGAACTCGATGACTGGTTGATTGAGAAGCGGCGTCGGATGCGCCGTATGCGGGAAGGGTGGAATGGTTGCGACGGCATGCAAGGCCGCTGCGACGGCAATCCCCGAACCCCATACGTGAGGCACAGTGGCTATACCGTATGCATTCGCAAGCGTTAGCACATGGGCAAATGCGGTGAAGCCGCCGCAGACCGCGAGATCGGGTTGCACCACATCAACGCAGCCCCCCGCAATAAGGTCACGAAAGCCATATCGGGTGAATTCGCACTCACCGCCAGCGACCGGTATTGGGTTTTCAGCTCTAACCTTGCGATAACCCTCACGATCTTCGGGTGGCACGGGCTCTTCGAAGAAGCGGATGTCGAATGGCTCCATCATCCGGCCCATGCGAACGGCGGCAGCGGCGTTGTAGCCGTGATTGGCATCAACCAAGAGACCGATGTCCGAGCCGACGGTGTTCCGGATGACGCGCAGCCGCTCGCAATCATCGCGCAATGGCAGCAGTCCGATCTTTATCTTCAGCAGTCCGAAGCCTGAATTGACATAGCTGGCTGCCTCTCGTTCTAGCGCATTGAGCACCGCTGGCAAATTCGTAAAGTCTTCCGGATAGTAGCACCCCGTCGCATAGGCCGTGATCCTGTCCCGGAAACGCCCGCCAAGCATCTTCCAGATTGGCAGGCCGGCGGCTTGCCCTGCAATGTCCCATAAGGCGATATCGAGCGCCGAGATGGACTCGACATAAGTGCCCTTCTGACCGAAATCGCGCGAAAAAGCATAGAGTTCTTCCCAAATGCGCACGGGCTCGGTTGGGTCTCGGTTCAGCAGCCGGGGCCCCAGCACGGCATCGATGCAAGCCGCAACCGGCTCAGGCGGACCGTACTGCCCACCTTCTCCCCATCCCACGAGGCCCGAGTCGGTTTCGACTCGAACCAAATAGCTGTTGCGCTCTGGGAAGGCGGCTTGCGAAGAATAAAAGGTCTTGTCCCCGAGCGGCACGCGCAGAATGTGAGAAGTGATCGATTTGATCTTCATTGCTTTGCCTTAGTTTGGCCTTGCAGCCAAAAGCACGCTTTTTGCCATTCACGAGTGTCCGCTGCCGTTGCTTAACAGCGCTGCGGCGATTTGGACGGGTCCGCCATGGCGCGGGTCACCGGATGAACTGGTCGATGTATTCCTCCCCAAGGCCATTGATCCGGTAGTGTTCCCGGCACTTGCCGATGCGCGTGAATACGTCGTCGTAGCCGGTACTATTGCCATCCGGATCAACGTAGATCATCGCTCCGTTCACTTGAAACAGGGTGATCATCTCTTCAACATGCGAGTCAACAACGAGCGTGTGAGTTTCACCTGGCGCTTCATACACATAGGCGCCTTCCGTGGCGACCCAGTCATGCTCGAGGTAGCGCCATTCGCCTTTCAGCACGAACCCGTGCACCGGGAGGGGATGGCGGTGGCGGGACAAGATCCCAGATTTCCGTACCCGAAGAAGGTTCATCCAATAGCCTCGGGACGTGCACATCAAGAGAGGCCGGAACCACACATTCTGTTCAACCGGAACCCAGATGCGTTCGTCTGTTGGGATTGCGTTCGGGATGACAAGTTCAGGCGGGGATTCTTTTGGTTGCGGATGCCTGTATGGCACCCACTTATCTGTGCCGGGTGAGCTCGCCGAGGCTACATCGGGATTCATTGCATGTGCTCCCTATTCTCAGATTGCCGCATAACCGCCATCAACCGGCAGGATTGTACCGGTCACGAAGCTTGCCTGCTCAGAAACGAGAAATTGGACGGCTCCCGCAACGTCGTCGGGCCTCCCCCAGCGACCCATGGGCGTCCGGGCCAGGATCGCCGCAGATTTCTCGTCGCTCTCGACAAGCGGAAGGGTAAGGTCGGTGGCTATCCAACCGGGCGCGATCGCATTGACACGGATTCCATCTTTTGCCCAAGCCGCAGCCAGGCTTTTCGTGAGCTGCATCACCCCACCCTTCGAGGCGGAATAGGCGGGGGCCGTAGCAGACCCGAAGAAGGAGAGCATAGACGCGGTGTTCACAATAGAGCCACGCGCCCTGGATAGCAGTGCGTGCGCAGCAACGCATACGCGCATCGTTCCGATCAGGTTCACATCTATCGTTCGAGCAAATGCTTCCGGCTGGAACTCACGTCCGCCTCGCTGAATGATTCCTGCGCAATTGACTACGACGTCCAGCCGCTGAAGCGAGGAAATGAGCGCGTCGACCTCCGGCTGGATCGTCACATCAAGACGCACCGGCGTGACATTAGCAACGGATTCGAAATTCGCGACCTCCGCATCGGTAACACCGGTTGCCGTAACCGCGAAGCCGGTCCTGGCGAGAGCGCGGACTATACCTGCCCCAATGCCCCGTGTGCCCCCTGTTACGAATGCCTGCTTCATTGATGCCGCTCCCTTGAGCTCGCGCGATAAAGCACCCCGCTCTAATCCCGCTCTGGGCGGGCATTTGTCGGTCTATTCCCATCCAAAATAGGGCCGGTTCAGCCCGCTGTCAGCTAGGGAACATAAGCGTTCGCGCGCGACTCCTGCTCTTTGAGCCGGCCGTACGCTAGCAGCGACAAGCCGCCGAGTATGGAGAGGCCGCCCAGGGCTCCAAACCCAGCCATGTAGGAGCCCGTCCATCCTTGGAGCAGTCCGACGAGGAACCCGGCTAAGGTTCCCCCGCCCCCGGCGCCCAGGCCGTTCATGATTCCAGCCGCCGAACCGATAGCGCCTGGCTCGACCGTGGACTGCAGGATTGACCAGATATTCGGCGTGAAACTGCTCGCGTAGAGTCCCATCGAGACCGTGATCAGGGCAAGCTTCGCGTAGCCGCTATCCGCTTGGGCGAGTAAAAGCAGCAGCACGCCCGGGATCAGCAAGCCAGCGGACGCGATCAGCACCCGCCTGCCGGTCCGGTCGCTGAGGGCCGCCATGGGAACCGTGAAGGCGAT
>JAFAHH010000431.1 GCA_019237355.1 Acetobacteraceae bacterium
CCAGTCGATTGGGCCGCAATTCTATCCTGGCCGCCCCGAAGGTGGCACGGCGCTCGCTGCGGGCACAGTGGAGTACCGGCAGCGCATTCTGAGCAATTACGGTTTTGCCGCCTTTGTGGATGCCGGTGCGGTCCCGGCGAACGGGCCGCCTTTCGCCGGCGCTTGGCGGATCGGTGCTGGGTTGGGCGGACGGTATTATACGCCGATCGGGCCGATCCGGGTCGATGTTGCTTTCCCGCTTACGCCCATCCACGGGAGCGACGCGTTCGAGCTTTATATCGGGATCGGGCAGGCGTTCTGACACGCCGGATCGCCCTTATGCCTGTGGCGAGGATCGCATCCAAGCAGTCGGTTGATCGGCGAACGGCTGCACATGCTGGTGTTCACCACGGCAACGTGCTGCGACTGATCTCAATAGCGGCGATCCGGCTTGCAGACGATCAGGGTATCCCCTTCACGAATAACCCAGACAAGCAATGACCTGCTCGCGCTTGGCGACCGACGATACTTGCTCTGAGAAGATTTTTCTCGCCGCCAAGAGCTCTGAGCTGGTGCAGGCTGCGCCGTGGTATCCTGCGGGCGTCTCCTGGCCGCAGGGGTGACCCAAACCGCGTTTGCTGACTAAAGTAGCGAACCCTAGGTGCGGGCGGGCCGGTGGATTCCGCATTCGGTCTTGCCGCGTCCGCACCACCGTCCGGCCCTGGGGTCTTCACCGGGTGCGACCGGCGCGGTGCATGGTAAGCACCCGATCGAGCGATAGCCTGCCTGTTCTAGGGGGTGAGGCGGCAAGCCACTTGCGGCGAAATAGGACACAATCTGCTGCATGCTCCAGGCAGCCAGCGGATTGATCTTGATCCGGCCGGACGGCTCCGCCTCGATGGTTGCCAAATTACTGCGCTGCCCACCCTGGAACCGCTTGCGCCCGGTAATCCATGCTTCGAACCCGGCCAAACCGCGCTCCAGGGGCTCGATCTTGCGCAGGGCGCAGCAGCGATCTGCGTCAATACGCCATAGCTCTCCATATGTATCCTCCCGGGCGATCGCCCGAGGCTCTGGCTCTAATACCCGCACATCTTTAAGCCCAAGCTGCGCAACCAGCCGGTCACGATAGACCAGTGTTTCGGGAAACAACTTTCCGGTATCCAAGAACAAGACAGGAGTTGCTGGGTCCACACCTGCGACTAGCGCAAGAAGCACCGCAGACTCGGCGCCGAACGAAGATACGAGCGCAATCCGTCCCGGGAAGATGTCACGGATCATTACTCTGAGCAGCGGCTCCGCTTCCCAGTCGCCATAGAGTCGCAGTAGGTCCCGTGCCTGATGATGGCACGGCGATGGACCCGGCAATATCCAGTCCTGATCCGGGCTGGCTTCTGACTCGCCAGAGTAGAACGCATCGGTCATTCGAGCTATCCGTCTCAAATACAGGCGAACCGGTCTTGGCACCCCGCACCGCGGCCAGCGCAGGGAGCCTCACTCGAGATAACAAATTTGTTCTGCATGGCAAGAAGCTGGAACGCAAAAGAAAACTTTTCTATTTTGCCGGCGGTAGACGGGTTTCCAAGCTCTGTCGGGCATGGCAAGAAGAGTGCTTTGGTGGCCAGCTCTATGGCCGCACTATCCCGGATGGCGCCATGAGCCAGCCTTCAGTCCAGCCGAATGGCAATCAGGACAGAGGTCGCGAAAGCCAGTTCCCCACCCCGGCGACGGAGTTCGATCCGGCCGCAGTCCTGGAGAATCTGGCCGATGGTATTTGTGTGTTTGATGAGCAATGGCGGTTCATCTTTGTGAATGCCCCCGCGGAGCGTCTCCTCTCGCGTTCACGGGAAAGCTTGGTAGGCGTGCGTTTATGGGATGCCTATCCCGAATTAACCGGCACCCGTGTTGAACGGGATTCACACCAGATTGCCGCCGAAGGCGGTCTCACATCCTTCGATGTGGCATTTCGGACGGGCTGGTTCAACTTCCGGATTTTCCGAATACCCGAGCAGAAAGTCGCGATCCGGTTTCGCAATATCAGCACGCACCGGCGTGATACCGAGACACTTTGGCTCGCCATCGAGACGACTCGCCTCGGGGTATGGGAATTCGACTACCGAACGGGCAACTTGCACTGGGATTCCCGCACCAAAGAGCTGTTCGGTTTGGCGCCGACCTCCGAGCGTCCTGGTAACAAGATATTTCTCGAAATGGTGCATCCTGCGGATCGGAACCGTATACTCGAATGTGTTGCTAAAGCTCGGGCCGATCCGGCGCACGGCCGTTACAGCATGGAATACCGCGTTCTTCCTAAGACCGGCGGCGACGAGCGGTGGCTGCTGGGCAATGGCCGGTTCATCTTCGATGAGCGAGGGCAGCCGATCCGTGCACTTGGAACCGTGCTTGATATAACGGATCGCAAGCGCACCGAACAAGAACTGCGCGAATTGAACGAACAACTCGAGGCACGCGTCGCCGATCGGACACGCGCGCTGGAAGAAGCTTATGAGCAGCTCGCGCGGGAACGTTCCCGGGTCGAGGCGGTGCTGGAGCAGTTGCCGTTCGGTGTCATTATCGCCTTCCCCGATGCCACGTTTTTCCAAAATGCCGCGTCGCGGCGCCTTTCGGGCAGGGATCTTTCCCAGATGCGTGGCTGGGATTCGCTGCGCGCTTTTGGCGCTCTGCACGAGGATGGAACGCCGTTCGAGCCAGACGAGTACGCCATGGTACGGGCCGTGAAGAGTGGCGACACCACGCCAGCAAGGCTCGTTCGATATGTTACCGGTGAAGGCCGGAATGCTGTACATGAAGTCAGCGCTGCTCCGGTGCGAGATCAAGACGGGCAGATCGTACTCGGGGTGGCAGCACATCTGGACGTAACCGCCCGCCTCCGGGCACAAGAGGTCCTGCAGCGCGCTCAGCGCCTGGAAGCTGTCGGTCAGCTTACAGGCGGGGTCGCCCATGACTTCAATAATCTGCTCGCCGCTATACTCGGTACTCTGCAGATCCTCACGCACCGGGTTAAAGATGAACGCTCGCAGCGCCTGATCGCAACGGCCATCCGGGCCGGGGAACGTGGTTCGCGGCTCACGGCCCAGCTTCTCGCGTTTGGCCGCCGGCAACATTTGGAAATCAAGCCGGTTCGGCTCGATGTCCTGATCCAGGGAATGACTGGATTGCTCGAAAGTACCCTTGGTGGGAACATCAAAGTGAGGGACGAAATCGCGCCCGATCTGTGGCCGGCCATGGTCGATCCGGCACAGATCGAACTCATCATCCTTAATCTAGCCATAAATGCCCGTGACGCGATGCCCGAAGGCGGTTCGCTGATCCTTCGGGCGCGGAACGTCACTGTATCCGATTCCTACCTGCCCGAAGACCCTCCACCTGGCGACTTCGTCACAGTTACCGTCAGCGACACAGGGAGTGGGATGAGCGCCGATGTCTTATCGCATGCGTTCGAGCCTTTTTTCACGACGAAAGATGTGGGGAAGGGTTCAGGCTTGGGTCTCGCTCAAGTGCTCGGGGTAGCGAAGCAACTCGGGGGTGGGGCCGCTATCCAGAGCGCGCCGGATGCTGGAACGAGTGTGACGGTATTTCTACCCCGTGCTCCCGAGCAAAGCGCTCAACCACCGGCAAGCGAATTGACAAGCCGTAATAACCCGCTTCGAGGGATGGCACTATTGTTAATTAGCGATGATGCCGATTTGCGCGTGGCCGCTTGTGCTCTCATCGAGCAATTGGGTGCGCAGGCGACAGCAATCACGGCCGATGACGAGACACTCGCCACGATCACTGCTAAGCATTTCGATGCTGCCCTTGTCGCGTGTAGCACGCCGGCATTGGCCGGGAACCACATTGCACAGCGGATTTGGCAACGCCGCCCCCGTTTGCCGCTAGTGCTGCTCGCTGGGCCTGATGAGCCGAGCCTGCCCAAGCTCTGTGTGGGGCCGCAGGCAATCCTCAAAAGGCCGTTCGGCACCGCCGATCTGCTGCGGGCGATCAGCACTGCCATGGCTGCTTCCAAGCCGGCAGAAGCCGCTCTAGCTGAGTGATCTCTCAGTAAAACTGCGGTCGGCAATGCCGCCCACTGGCTCAGAAAAGCCGTGATTTCACCCCGTCGCGATCCGGTCTACTCTAGTCTCAAGTCCTTCAAGGCCCGGAATTCGCGCAAAAGGGGGTATCATGGAATTGAACGGCGCCACGCCAGCACGCGAAAAGCGATCACGCTCGGTCGCACTTGTCGGCCCTTACGGAAGCGGCAAGTCAGCCTTGTTCGAGGCCATGCTGACTGCGGCTGGCTTGCCGCTGCGGCGTAGCGATCCCAGGGCGCGGACGATGAGCACCGAACTGCGCCTCGGCCAGTGCACCTATCTCGGGGATTCCTGGTCAATTCTCGACTGTCCCGGGTCGATCGAATTTGCACATGAGGCTGCCGCCGCGCTCGCCGTCGTCGATCTGGCGATTGTTGTGTGCGAACCCGCGGCCTCCAGGGCGATGGCGCTGGCGCCGCTCATCAGAACCCTCGCCGACAAAGCAATTCCCTATCTCATTTTCATAAACAAGATCGACACTTTGGAAGGCCGGGTAAGCGACACGATTGCGGCCTTACAGGCCTATGCCAACCGGGCCCTGGTCCTTCGGCAGATACCGATCCGCGACGGCGAGGCGGTGAGCGGGTATGTGGACGTGGTGAGCGAGCGCGCCTACCGGTATCGCAAGGGCGAAGCATCCGAACTCGTGCAGATCCCCCCCGAGATGCGGGACCGGGAAGCCGAAGCGCTCGATGCATTGGTCGAGGTGCTCGCCGATCACGACGATGCCCTCCTCGAGAAAGTGCTGGAGGACGTCAAGCCGACTCCCGCGGAGATCTACGGGCAGCTCAGCAAGGATTTGGCCGGGGGCTTGACCGTGGAGGTGTTGCTTGGCGCTGCCGAAAACGATCACGGGGTTCGCCGGCTATGGAAGGCGCTCCGGCACGAGGTGCCCCCGGCCGAGAGCACGGCCCAACGACGGGGGATTGCCCCAGCAGGCGATCCCTTGGCGCAAGTCTTCAAAACCGTGCATGCCGGCCATACGGGAAAGCTCTCTTACTCCCGTCTCTGGCGCGGCAGCATCAAGGATGGGGCTACTCTGAATGGGTCGCGGCTGAGCGGGATTTACCGCTTTCCTGGCGCGGAACCCACTAAGGTCGCGGAAGCCGTAGCGGGAGACCTGGTCGCTTTTGCCCGGCTAGAGACGGTGCTTACCGGAGATACGATCTCTACGGGTACAATCGCCGAAAAGCTCCCGTTCCCGGAGCCGCCACCCCCTGTCTATTCCCTGGCGATTGCGACCGAGAACCGGAAGGACGACGTAAAGGTGTCAGGCGCGCTACAAAAGCTCGCCGAGGAAGACCCGGCCCTAACGGTGCTGCATGATCAGCAGACTGGCGAGACCGTTTTGCAGGGCCAGGGTGAGATGCACCTCAATGCCGTGGTCGACAAGCTGGCGCGCGCCTATAGCCTGAAGATTACGACTCGGCGGCCGCAGGTCGCTTACAAGGAAACAATCCGGCGAGCAGTGCATCAGCATTCCCGCCTCAAGCGGCAAACCGGCGGCCATGGCCAGTTTGCTGATGTGAAGCTGGATATCGCTCCTCGCGCCCGGGGCGAGGGTTTCCTTTTCACCGATAAAATCGTTGGTGGGGCGGTGCCGAAGCAGTACATCCCGGCCGTCGGCGAGGCGGCCGAGGAGGCGGCCCGCAAGGGCCCGTTCGGCTACCCGGTGGTGGACATTTCCGTCACTCTTGTGGATGGCACCTTTCACTCAGTCGATAGCTCCGACATGGCCTTCAAGACGGCAACCCGCTTAGGCATGACGGAGGGACTGGCCAAAGCCGATCCGGTTCTGCTCGAGCCGATCCAGCACGTCACAGTCAGCGTGCCCAATGAATATACGGCCAAAGCGCAGCGGCTGCTGACTGGCCGCCGCGGGCAGATCCTGGGCTACGCGGAACGGCCGGATTGGCCCGGTTGGGACGATGTCGAGGCCCTGGTCCCCGCTGCGGAACTGCATGACCTTATCATCGAGCTTCGCTCGCAAACCATGGGCCTGGGCACTTTCCGGCACCATTTCGATCATCTCGCGGAAGCCAGAGGTAGGCTCGAGAGAGGCGCCGCCTAGTCTCATGGAACTCTTCAGCCTAGGAGGCCGGGTCGCAATTGTTACAGGCGGCAATGGCGGCATCGGCCTTGGCATCGCCAAGGGCTTGGCGGAAGCCGGGGCGGCCGTTCTCCTGGCTGGGCGGGATGCGCGGAAGGCAACAAAGGCTCTCGCCTCGCTAGGCTCCGAGGCGGGACGGTGCGGTTTTACAGCGGCCGACGTCACGCAGCGTTCCGAATGCCAGAAACTGATCGCCTCCTGTGTGGCCCGTTACGGCCGGCTGGACATTCTTGTAAACAATGCCGGCACTTCGATCCGACGCCCGCCGGAGGAATACAACGAAGCCGAGTGGCATCACGTACTCGATACCAACTTAACGGGCGCGTTTCTCTGCTCGCAAGCAGCATATCCTGAAATGAAACGCAGCGGGGGCGGAAAGTTGATAAATATCGGCTCGATGATGTCAATTTTCGGCGCGCCATATGCCGCGCCGTACGCGGCCAGCAAAGGGGGAATCGTTCAGTTGACCCGGGTGCTCGCCACCGCTTGGGCGCGCGACAACATCCAAGTGAACGCAATCCTTCCCGGCTGGATTGACACAGAGCTGACTCGGAAGGCCCGGCGCGAGGTGGAAGGGCTCCACGAACGAGTGCTGGCCCGTACCCCGGCTGGACGGTGGGGCGTTCCCGAAGATTTGGCCGGGCTTGCCATGTTCCTGGCAAGCCCGGCCTCAGATTTCATCACCGGCGCCGCAATACCTGCGGATGGGGGCTATTCGATTCAGGCTTAAGCACAGCTTGCTCCGGCCTATTCGGCGTCTAGCTCCGCTTCTGGGCCCTCCAGTTTCTCGACATGGGCAACCAAACGCTCAAGCGATTTCCGCAATTGTGCCCATTCGGTTCGGTTAAGACCTGTCGATAACTCCTCTTCCAGCTCCCGAGCCGCTGGAATTAAATTTTGGTAAGTGCTGAGACCTTTTCGGGTGAGCCGTAAGACCCGGGCGCGTCCATCTTCGGGATCCTGTGTCTGCTTAAGCAGCCCGCGGGCGACCAACGTGCCCACAGCCCGGCTCACCTTTACTTTGTCCATGGCGGCACGTTCGCTTACCATGCTGGGCGATGCGCTCTCGAACCGCCCGACGACGGCCATAACCCGCCACTCCGGAATGGACAGCCCAAACTCATCAGCATACCGCCGCGCAAACATTCGTGACACACGATTCGCCGCTACGGCCAACTGGTAGGGGAGGAACTCCTCAAGCCTGAACCCGTCTGGCGCTTCGTCCAACTGGGCGGCGGCGCCTGCTGCTCTACCCTTCATCCGCGTGAATCTCCTTTATTCACCAATTAGCCCTTCTCGGGCCCGGTAGCAAGTATGATCGAATCATCAAGAACGAAAGGGTGTTACGTAGATTAACTGGCTTTCATTGCCAACTCGCCCGGAGGCCGGGCGTACCCTGGGCACCTCAGTGGGTCGAGACGACAGCCAGCCGGGCATACTGACTGGAGGGCAAGTCGACGGTTCGGGGGTACGTTAGTACGCGAGGCGCTGCTTCAACCCGGCTCTCTCGGGTAAGTCCTCTTATTAACCTATCCGTATCTGAATAGCCTGTAACGGATTCGAGATCGGCCCGTGCCACTCAGGCATAAGAACGTATGTTGGGCGCTTTCACGCAAGCCTCGCGGTTCGTCCCGGGGAGCGCCTCTATCCCGTCCGCAACTCGACCGCTTCCCTTGGGAAGTCCCTAAAGCTGCTGGGGTCATCACCTCCTGCGAAGTCCGCGAGCTATGCTAGAGCGCGATGGCTTGAGACGGAATCGTCGGATGTCTGAATCGCGTCCTGAACGCCGATTAGCAAACGAGAAACACATTTTCGGTCATGCCTGCGCTAGCCGATCTCCGCGCACGATAGCACCACGGCGCCCGTTTTTGCGGGTCGGCGCAGCCGGTGCAGCGCTAGGGCGGTATGATCTCATCTTCAGTCATCCCGCTGTAGCGGACCGGTTGGGTCGCGGAAACCGGGCGTCCGTCACTCCGCGCCGCGCGTGAGATGTTTGCCGCCGAGCGGCATGGTCAAGGACGCGCCCCAGAATGGGCATAGTGGCCGGGTCGTGCCAGAGATGCGATGTTGCCGCCGCCCTACCAGCGCCGATAGCCCGATCAGTGGGCGAGTCGCCGGCGGTCGTGGATCCCATGTCTGCCGAGAGCCGTCCCTTGCAGGGATCTAACCTGCACCATACTCGCTTGGAGGCGGTCTCAATTAGACTAGGATGCCGCTCGCCGCCGTCGCGTGCCACAGCCTGGTCGCTTGTGCAGTGCGGCTGGACAAGCACGACCGGAAAACATTCGCGAGCGAAGGCTCTGAAACACGGTGTCTCGCAAGGAGGATCGACACCTGCGGCACAAGGTGCAGCAGCGAACGGCTACGCCCATCGCAATTCGCGCTGCGCGCTCGGTTACGATTGTAGCCAGCTTTTCCGGGGCGCGGATGGATGTGGCACCATCTTCCGCCAGCTACCAAGCCGGTCCATACATGTCGGCAAATGCATCAGATGACCCCGTATGAAGGGCCACGAGGTGCGCTGGCTGAGGTGGGGCGCATTTGCTTGGGGCTTCAATCACGCCCAAGCGGCGCGATTTTTTTGGTACGCGCAAGGAAATCTTAGGCCATCACACCAAGCAAGTCATCTGCTGCACCACGGGCAGCCTCGGTTACGATTTCGCCGGCAAGCATGCGGGCGATCTCCTCACGCCGCGAGGCCGAATCGAGCAGTTCCACAACCGTTACAGCACGGACGCACCTGATTTGCTTGGAAACACGGAAATGCGCACGGCCATACGCGGCGACTTGCGGGCTATGCGTAACCACAAGTACCTGAAGGGCTCGGGCGACCCGCGCGAGCCGTTCCCCAACCGCGGCGGCCGTCGCCCCACCAATGCCCGAATCCACCTCATCAAATACAAGCGTGGGCACCGCCGATTCGCCCGCGAGCGCGACTTTCAATGCCAACATCAGGCGCGATAGTTCGCCACCAGAGGCAACGCGATCGAGGGGGCCGGGAGACTGACCAGGATTGGTGGCGACCAAGAAGCGGATCGCATCGGTTCCGCCCGCGCTCCAGTTCGCCTCCGGCTGCTCGGCCAGCTCCACCACAAAACGTGCCTTCTCAAGGCGCAAGGCGGGCAGTTCCCTTGAAACCGCATTTTGAAGCCGCTCGGCCGCGGCACGCCGTTGGGCCGAAAGCACCTGGCATGCCGAGACAAACCCCGCCCGGGCTTCAATGACCCGCTGCTCCAAAACCGAGAGCTCTGACGCATTCGTATCGAGGGCCGCTAGCCGGGCGCTCAGGTTATCGAACAGGACCGGAAGTTCTTCGACACTTACACCATGCTTGCGGGCGAGGCTTCGAAGCGCAAAGAGCCTCTCCTCGGCCCGTTCGAGCTGCTTAGGGTCAGCATCCGAATCCGCTCCGAGTCGACCGAGCACGTCTTCCGCTTCCTCCAGCGCCTCTTGCGCTCGCTCCAGGGCAGCAAGTGCCGGTGCCAACGGGCCGGCATCTTGCCCGGCCGGCGCGAACCGCTGCAGGAGGCGAGCGGCCGCCCGCAGGCTAGCGCCACAGCCCGGGGTACGCCGGTCACGCGGGGTCAACTCCGCCAGGGCTGCAGCGATTGCCTCTGCATAGCGCTCGTTTTGTTGTAATCGCAAGCGTTCGGCCGCAAGCCGTTCTTCCTCTCCTTGTTGCGGCGCGATTTTGGCCAGCTCGGCGACGGCATGGTGCAGCCAATCCCGGTCGCGCTCGGCTGCCGCCGTGGCCGCGCGTGCAGTCTCGAGCTGATCACGCAATTGGCGCCATTCCTGCCATGCTCGTACCACGGCATCCCGCAAGGCCGGTGAGACGCCAAATGCATCGAGGAGCGAGCCGTGGCTCGCCGGGTCAGCGAGCCCCATCTGCGCGTGCTGACCTTGCACTTCCACGAGCAACGCACCAAGCCGCCTGAGCAGGCCGACGGCCACCGCCTGATCATTGACGAAGGCGCGGGAGCGCCCGTCATTGGCGAGAACCCGACGGACCACGATCTGGTCCTCGGCCTCTAACCCTCGCTCAGCGAGCAACGCCCGCGCGGGATGACCCGGTGTTGGCGAGAAACCGGCCGTGACGCTGGCCTGCTCGGCGCCCGGCCTCACCAGGCCGTTACCAGGCCGGTCGCCGAGGGCCAGTCCGAGGCTGTCCAGTAAGATCGATTTGCCGGCGCCGGTTTCGCCAGTAAGCACGGTCAGGCCCGCGCCGAAAGCAATATCCAGTCGCTCGATCAGCAGAAAATCGCGGATCGAGAGATTGCAAAGCATTTACAGAGCGTTGAACAAGGAACGCTAGAATAGAGCGCCAAACATTCGGCCCAAGAAACCGGGTTGTTCCCGGGGCTCGGTGCGGGCGGCATTCTTTATCAACCCACCGTCGGCGAGCTGTTTGTAACTGTCCTCATACCACTCGCTGCCGGGGTAATTGTAACCTAGGACCGACGCAGTCTTCTTCGCTTGGTCGCGCAGCCCGAGTTTCAGATATATTTCCGTAAGCCGGTGCAAGGCCTCAGGGACATGGTTGGTCGTTTGGTAATTATCCACCACACGCTGGAACCGGTTGATAGCCGCTGCATAGAGATGCTGCCGTTCATAATAGCGGCCAATTTCCATTTCCTTACCGGCTAGATGGTCTCGTGCAAGATCGATCTTGAGGCGCGCATCGCGTGCGTAGGCGCTGTCGGGGTAGCGGTTTACGACCTCCTGCAAGGCCCTCATCGCCTCCTCTGTCTCACGTTGATCGCGCTGGATATCAGCAATTTGCTCGTAATAACAAAGCGCGCGCAGGTAATAGGCGTAAGGCGTATCGCGATGCGCGGGATGAAGCTGGATGAAGCGATCGAGGGTGCTGATCGCGTCGGTGTATTTGTTTTGCAAATACTCGGAATAGGCTTCCATGAGCTGGGCGTTCACTGCCCAGGATGAGTATGGATAGTATTGCTCAACGCGCTCGAATTGCTGGGTTGCGGTTGCATATCGCTTCTGATGCAGCGCATCGACCCCGTTATTGTAAATATCCTCCACTGGGAGCTGCCCCACATCGGGCTTGGGTTGCAGGTCCTGCGGCTTGCCGGTCCAGGCACGAATGGTACTGCACCCGGCAAGGACCAGCATCGTCGCAAACAAAAGAAGCAAACGCGGCAGCATCACCCTCGATTCCATCGATTCCCTGGGCTACATATAGCAGGCAAATCTGAAGCTCGACAAAGCGGGCCGGGATCTAAGCGGCAGCGGGGACAGGAGCGCGGCTTGCAGCAGCCGGCGCCGGACCGGTGCCCTGCCAATTCGCCGAATCGGCAAACAGCGCCTGTAGCAGGCGGTTATTAAGAGCATGGCCCGAGCGATGACCGGAGAAGCGAGCATGGATCGCAGCCCCGGCGAGCGCCAGGTCTCCCACAACATCGAGGAGCTTGTGGCGGACGAACTCGTCACGCATGCGCAGTCCGGCTGGGTTCAGCACTCTCGCCCCGTCAACGACTACGGCATTGTCGAGACTGCCGCCGCGGCCGAGACCTGCCTGCCGCAACTGCTCGACTTCTTCGGCTAACGCGAAGGTTCGTGCGCGCGCCAGCTCTCGCCGGAAGGTGCTCGGATTGAGGCTGAGCGCGAGCGCCTGAGTACCGATAGCGGCGGCGGGGAACTCGATCGACAATGCCAGATCCAGTCCCGGCGCGGCGGGACGGAGCTCGGCGAAAGCCGCTCCCGCCTGGACCCGAACTGGCCGAAGAACTTCGATGATCGGCCTTGGCGCATCTTGCTCAAGAATGCCTGCGCATTCGAGCAGAAAGACGAAGGGAGCCGCAGAGCCATCCAGGATGGGCACTTCGGGCCCATCCAGTTCGACCAGGACGTTGTCGATCTGCAACCCGGCGAGCGCCGCCAACAAATGCTCAATGGTGCCGATCCGCAGCTCCGGGTGGGCCGGGTCAGCCAGCAAAGTGCACAACCGGGTATCGGCGACATAGTCGAACCGTGCCGGAAGCTCGGCGCCGAGATCGCTCCGGCGGAAGACAACGCCACGCCCTTCAGCTGCTGGATGCAATTTCATATTGATCCGGCACCCGGAGTGGACACCAGTTCCCACGCATCCTATGGCCGCCTTCAGGGTTCGCTGCCTATCCTGGCTAGGGAGGCTGGCGGCTCCGGCTGGGAGAGTTGGGGGGAATGAGTTCATGGGATTGATTTTCTACCGCCGACTCGAGGAAGCAGTCGTGATTTGGCGTCACATGTTTGTAACGCGACGCAGCAGGAGGCGACCAGTCAATCATTATTGCTGCATGTAACTCTCGCAAGGTTTTGAATCTACGGTATTATGAATAGAGACCGCCGCAAGAAGCGGGGTCCATGATGCTTGAGATCATGCCTGGAAAAGCACCGAATCAGCGGTCTCCTGCGTCGGCGGCCACCAAATTTCGTGGAGGCGACAGCAATCGTACTCGGCCAGGCTAGTGCGAGTTCGGTCCGGGGCGTGGCGGGCATCGCAGGTGAACGCATAACGCTCGCGAACCACGGCCGCTCAAAAACCTAGGCTCCGAGGGCGTCGATGATCGAGACCGCCGTTTGCAAGGCCCTGGTATAAGGTGAGACAATAATTTGCTGGATCGGCTCGGAGCCTAATACCCGCGGGCTCGGCAGCCTGGGCATGACCAAGAGGAGGCAGTGCGGGTCGATGATGCCCGGGTCAGGGGGGATAACGCCGGCGCTACTCCACAAGAGCGGATCACGGCAGGGCTTTGTTGTCCCTTGCGGTGGTAGTGCCTATTTGACTCGGGTTATGAGAGAGGTCCTCCCATGAATGGCATCGGTACCGGCGGTTTCCCGATCGACCTGGTGCTTTTCGGAATGATCGCCGCCTTCCTCGTCTTGCGCTTGCGCAGTATTCTCGGCCGGCGCACGGGGTACGAGCGCACCGCGCAGCAACCAGGCCCGAGCAACGCTGGCTCGCCCGCGGGCCCACTCATTGAGGGCAAGGCTGAGCCTGCGCCCAATCTGGTACGGCCTTTACCAGACCCAGCCAGCGCGCCCGGCCAGGCGCTTAGCCGCATGCAGAGCGTGGATCACAGCTTCAGCGGCGCGGCTTTTCTCGACGGGGCGGAGCGGGCTTTCCGGATGATTGTGGAGGCATATGCGGCGGGCAACCGCGATACTCTGCGGCGGCTGCTCTCAGAGGAAATGTATCACGCCTTTGATCAGGCGATTGTCGCGCGTGAGAGTGCCGGGGAGACGCAGCGGACTGAGATCCGGGGTATCCAGTCGGCCGTCATTGACTCGGCCACCCTCCGCGGCACGGTCGCGGATATAACAGTGCGATTCGTCTCCGATCAGATTAGCCTGGTTCTGGGCCGGGAGGGCCAAATCGTCTCCGGTACGGATGCGGTCACTGAGATAATCGATATCTGGACCTTTGAGCGGGACCTCGCTTTACGCGATCCCACATGGCGCCTCGTTGCTGCCCAAAACGGCTAGACGAGGGCGCGCGTTGCGGCGATCCGGGGGCGAAAAGCCTCAATTGCGCTCTCAATGTTAAAAGCCAGACCTTTGCCGAAGAATGCAATGAGTCAATTGAGCCGGACGTTCTCGATTGAAGATTTGCGTCGGCAGGCGCGGCGTCGCCTACCGCGCCTGGTGTTCGACTTTATCGATGGCGGCGCCGGGGACGAATCGACCCTGCGGGAGAATAGCCGCGCGTTCGAGAATTGGGTTCTCATCCCGCGCGTCGGCGTGGATGTCAGTGAAAGAGACCTGTCGGTAAACATTTTAGGACGGCCGTCGACCCTGCCGCTTATCCTAGCGCCAACAGGGTTAGCCGGCTTTTTCTGGCCCAACGGCGAGGTTCATGCGCTTCGTGCGGCATCCGAGGCAGGCATCCCGTTCTGTTTGTCAACGAACTCGATCGCCTCGATGGAAGGCGTTGCTGCGGCGCTTCCGGATAGCGAGCGCTGGTTCCAGCTCTACATGCTGAAAGACAAGGGCATGCTCGACAGCATGCTCGATCGGGCGCATGCCGCCGGGTATTGCGTGCTTTGCCTGACCATCGATCTTCCGATCCAGGGCCGGAGAGAGCGCGACCTGCGCAACGGCTTTACCCTTCCTCTGCGGCCGCGCGTCAAATCGGTGTGGGACGTTGCCCGCCGGCCGCAATGGCTTTACGGCTTGGCGCGCAATCCGGTTTCGTTTGGAAACTTCGGCGGCCTCGGCGGGGGTGCGACAAGCATCGCCCAGCACGTTGCGACACTGTTCGACCCAGCCGCGACCTGGGACGATTTCGCGCGGGTTCGCGAGCGCTGGAAGGGGCAGTTCGTAATCAAGGGTGTGCTACACCCAGACGACGCGCGACGGGCCGCCGCGCTTGGAGCAGCGGCTGTGATTGTCTCAAACCATGGTGGCCGGCAGCTCGATGCGGTTCCGGCCGCTTGCGCCGCCCTGCCCGGAGTGGTGAATGCCATTGGCGGGCAGGCTCAGATTATCCTGGATGGCGGCGTACGACGCGGCACCGATATTCTCAAGGCTCTGGCGCTAGGCGCTTCGGCTTGCATGATCGGGCGGCCATTCCTGTGGGGATTGGCATCCGCAGGCCCGGCCGGCGTGGCCCGAACGCTGAAGATTTTTCGCGACGAGCTAGATAATGGGTTGGCCTTGCTCGGAGTCCGGAGCCTGAAAGATATTTCGGGGGACTACATTCGGTGGAAAGACACCCTCGGCTCCGAGGTGGAAGGTGGGCCTCGAGCATGAAGGCTTCAGGTCGAAGCCATCACGCCCCAGTTTCTTTATGTTGAGAACGCGATTCAGGCTTTACAAGGATTCCGCCTCAAGCGATCGCGCCCTCGCTGGCTCAGCGAATGCAAGGAGATCGGCCTCAAGCGCCGCGGATGAATGGGGGCTAGCGCAGCGCTCGCTGTTCCCACTATAGGATCGCGTGCCTCCTCCTCTTTATATCGGCAGCGAGATTTATCGCCGCTCCACTTACGGCCCGCATCATCCGCTCGCCATTCCGCGTGTCTCCACGTGCACGGATCTCTGCCGCGCAATGGGCTGGTTGCCGGATCAGGTCTACATCGATTCGCCGATGGCCTCTGATCAGGCGATCGCGCGTTTTCATAACCCAGACTACATTGCCGCCCTGAGGCGTGCGGAAGCCGCCCAATCGGTCAGCCCCGAAGACCGCCAGCGGTTCCGGATCGGTGCCGATTCGAACCCAGTCTATCCCGAAATCTTCCGCCGCCCGGCCACCTCGGCCGGGGGCGTGATGCTTGCCGCTCGGTTAACGGTGCAGGGCGGCATCGTGCATTGCCCCGGCGGCGGCACGCACCATGGCCGCCCAGCGCGCGCATCGGGGTTTTGTTATCTGAACGACCCGGTGCTGGGGTTACTAACCTGGCTTGATCTTGGGCTCCATAACATTGTCTACCTCGACATCGATGCGCATCACGGGGATGGGGTGCAGGACGCGTTCCATGATGATGACCGGGTCTTGACGATAAGCATCCATGAGGCGGGACGATGGCCATTCACGGGCCCTGCTGACGACCGGGCGGGCGGAACCGCCCGTAACTTCCCGGTGCCGCGGGGCTTCAACGACACCGAAATGCGGTATCTCATACAAGAAGCGGTAATCCCCCTGATCAAGGCGCGCCGCCCGCAAGCGATCATGCTGCAATGCGGGGCGGATGGGCTGGAGGAAGATCCGCTATCCCGCTTATCGCTCTCGAATAACGCCCACTGGGCGATTGCGGCGGCAATGAAACGGCTCGCACCGCGGCTGATCGTGCTGGGCGGAGGCGGTTATAATCCGTATTCCGTAGGCCGGTGCTGGGCGGGAATTTGGGCGACCCTGAATGATATTCCGGTGCCGCGAGCTGTCCCGGAAGCGGCCCAAGCGATCCTCAGGAGCCTTAAATACAATCGCGCCGCTGGCCGGACGCCCCCTGCCCATTGGCTCACTACGCTTCGCGATATGCCCCGCGAAGGGGCAGTGCGCGGGGAAATCAAAAGCGTGGCCGAGGCCGCCCTCCAGGAAATGGTGCCCGCATGAATCGCCGCACTCTGCTTTGGATGCTCGCCCTAGGCCCCATGGCTGCCTGGGCGCAGCCCGGGAGCGAGCCGTCTGGGCCGCAGCCGGAGTTGCCGAATGAAAGCCTGATCATTGTTACCCGCGACGGGCAGGCGCACCGGTTCAATGTTGAAGTTGCGAGCACGCCTCAGGAACAGACCGTTGGGCTCATGTTCCGCAAATCCCTTCCTCCGGACGGCGGCATGCTCTTCGATTGGGGCGGCTCGCGGGAGAGCAGCATGTGGATGAAGAACACGCTCATCCCACTCGACATGCTGTTCATCAAGCAGGATGGGACGATCCGCTCCATCGCCGAAAACACCGTCCCGCAGAGCCTTGCCCCGATTACCAGCCGAGGTCCCGTCCGCGCCACCCTGGAGCTTCCGGCCGGTACGGCCGTGCGGCTTGGGATTCGGGTCGGCGATCGCGTAAAGGAGCGCATTTTCGGCAACGCAGAGTAGCGCTCGCAGGAATTTTGCCCCCCGGGCGCTGGATGGGCCGAGTGGCGTATCGTTAATGTCGCGGCCATGATCATGCGCTCGAGTCTTGCCCTGCTTCTCCCCGCGCTCGCGCTCGCAGGATGCACTTCGGGGCTTACGGAAGGGACGAGAGCGGTTGCGGGTATCGCGGGCAGCGCCGTTGGCCGCGCAATCACGAGCGATCCTGCTGTAACGACCGGGATCGGGCTCGGCTTTCTGTCCGGCGCCGATGCTGGGGTGAAATATGCCGAGCGCCGCGTGCATGGCTATGAGCAGGAGAGAATTGCCGAAGCGGCCGGGCCGCTCCAGCCGGGTGCTGTTGGGGTGTGGAGCGTGCGACACTCCATTCCCATCGAAGCGAATGAACACGGGCTGGTCGTGGTCAGCCGCGAATTCGGCGCTGAGCGCTTTCGCTGTAAGGAGATCGTATTTTCGGTCGAGTGGGCCGAATACGAGCAGCAGCGCTGGGTTCCCCGACGGACGTTTTACACCACCAATATTTGTCTCGATGGCGCGACCTGGCGCTGGGCCGCGGCAGAGCCGGCGACCGAGCGCTGGGGTGCGCTGCAGTGAGGGCGCTCCGGCTGCTCGGCGTGCTTGCTGTTCTGCCGCTGCTAGCCGGATGCACAAATCTTGCGGATGTCGCGGGCGTTGTCGGGGCGCTGGCCGCCGGGTCTAGCTCGGCCAACCCAGTTGCCGCCTTCGCGGTTGGCGTGTCCGTGCGAGCGGGGGCGCGCGAGGCGCTGATGTATTACGGCAGGCGCCGGCAGCAAGGGGAGCAGGACGCTCTCGCCGAGGTAGCCGGTAACCTGGACGTGGGTTCGGTACGGCCATGGAAAATCGAGCACACGATCCCGTATGGCAATGAGCACGGTGAGTTACGGGTCGTTCGCGTGATTGACACGCCAATCGCGCGCTGCAAGCAAATCATTTATTCGGTCGCCGAACTCCAGGACCATCTGTTTACGGTCGAGATCTGCCGCCAAGAAAAGGGCTGGAAATGGGCGACCGCGGAGCCAGCGGTGGACCGATGGGGCACTTTGCAGTAAAACCCCGCCGCTCGGGGCGTGGCGCAGCCTGGCAGCGCGCGTGTTTTGGGTACACGAGGCCGCCGGTTCGAATCCGGCCGCCCCGACCACTTTAGCTGAGGGGAGTGGATGCGCGCCCGGATCTATCAGCCGCCGAAGAATGCGATGCAGTCAGGACGAGCCAATACGCAAGCCTGGATATTGGAATATGATCCAGCGGCGCCGCGCCAGCTCGATCCGCTCATGGGGTGGGTCGGCAGCGGCGATACGCAGTCGCAGGTAAAGCTGCATTTCGCCAGCGAGCAGGAGGCGATCGCTTACGCCGAGAAGCAGGGGCTGCGCTATGACCTCGAACTGCCGCGTGCGCGCCAGATCAAACCCAAATCCTACGCGGAGAATTTCCGCTATGGGCGGATCGAGAACTGGACCCATTGAGAGCGGATCGCCCTTGACTGGGATTGCTTGCAACTTCAGGAGCACGCGACCCGAGTCCGATCGCGCCGAGCGCGATGGAACGATGACGCTCGCAAGACGAAGGCGTTAGAGTAGTTTCAGGTTGCGTAGTTAGCCCGAAACTGATCTAGGGTGAGCGGGCCCCGTAGCTCAGCCGGATAGAGCACCGGACTTCTAATCCGGTGGTCGCAGGTTCGAATCCTGCCGGGGTCGCCAATCCGACGCGGGTCCGACCCGGACACATGGGTGACAGTCTGTTCTTAAGACATAGGTGACAACCTCGTGCCGAACGGGTTGTCGAGCGGTTGCAAGGTCCTCTGCTCCAAGTCGACGTAGCCGAGATCGTAGTGCATGAAGCTGACCAGCCAAATGCCTTCATCGACTTCCTCGATGCCCAGCTTCTGGCCGGCGAGCACGGTGGAAATATTGATCTTTTTGCGATGCATGCAGATGCGACCACAAGGGGTGACCCAGGGCTTCACGATCATGCAGGGGGTATTCGAGCTCGGGGAGGCCATCATAGGGCCGGGCTGAGGGGCTGTAGCGCTCGGTTGGGCACTTCATGTCGAGTGCCTCATGCGGGCGCTCGATGTTGAATTCGCGAAGGAAGTCGTCGAACCGGGCCAGCTGCTGCAGGATGTTCATCCCTGGCGGGCGGATAGTTTCCTGTGTCAGGGTCAAAGGCATGCGTTCGTGGCGGCCGTTCTGCTGCGGACGCCCTGGCCTGATGCGCTCGATCTGGACTCCGAGCCGAAGCCACCAGACCGCCAGCTTCGAGAGGTTGAACAAAGCATTGGGGGCTGGCAAAAGGCACGTCGTTATCGGAGCGGATGGCACGCGGCAGGCCGCGCTCACGGACCAGGCGCTCGAAGGCGGCGATGGCGGGCTGCTCGCAGGTTGATTCGAGGGCTTCGCAGGGGAGCAGGAAGCGGGAGGCGTGGTCGGTGGCGGTGAGCGGGTAGCAATAGCGGCCGTTACCGAGCTTGAACTCGCCTTTAAAATCGGCGCACCAGAGGTCGTTCGGATGCGTGCCCTGGGAGAGCGGCGTTCCTTGGGCGCGGTTCCGGCGCCGCCCCTTGCGGCTGACCAGGCGGTGGCGGTCGAGAACGGCGTGGATCGTGCTGCAGGCTGGGACCCTGAGATCGCCGGGAAGGCGGCGGACCAGCAGCTCGCGGATTTTGCGGGCGCCCCAG
Organism: Acetobacteraceae bacterium; assembly: GCA_019237355.1. Taxonomy (GTDB): domain Bacteria; phylum Pseudomonadota; class Alphaproteobacteria; order Acetobacterales; family Acetobacteraceae; genus JAFAHH01. The sequence continues at coordinate 19,406 of JAFAHH010000431.1, forward strand.
TGCGACCTGAGCGGCGCTGGCGTGGCTCGCCGAAGCGGGGTGCAGCCCGAACGAGATTCAAGCGATCTCGGGCCATGCCACGCTCGCTATGGTAGCGCACTACACGGCGGAGGCTGACCGGAAGAATATGGCGAAATCCGCGATCTCCAAGCTCGGCGGCAATAGTTTCAAGAACAAGGCATGAACGGCGAGTGATATACGCTCCCGCCAAAACTGATATACGCGAAGTTGTCCACAGGGTAAGTCATTGAAATATGGCGTCCCCGGCGGGATTCGAACCCACGACCCCAGGATTAGGAATCCTGTGCTCTATCCGGCTGAGCTACGGGGACTGCGCTCACCCATATAACCCAGCTTCGCCCAGCGCGTCAGCCCTGCTTGGAGCCGAATCCCATTGGCACGCCCACACGCCGGGTCCAAAGTGGGTGAATCTAGAGGAACGGGGGGCGCCATGGCAGGAAAGGCGATCATAAGCTGCGCCACTACCGGCGCCACCCACACGCGCAGCATGTCTGATGCCTTGCTCTACATCGGCCGCGCCAAGCTCGCCTCGTCCAATGCCGGACAAGTCGCAAGAATCCCTCGCATCCTCGAAGAACTGAGCCTGGAGATCGCAGCCCCCCAAGAGGCGCGACAGCTTCTGAAGCTGAAGGGCGGCGACCGGGTCGGGTTTTGATGAACCAATTTTTCCCCCCCGGCGCGGCCGCCCTGCACCACAGCCTGCTCACGCTTGACACCCATATCGATATTCCCTGGCCCGATGGGCCAGACCCGTTCCAAGACGGCACGCGCCGGGTCGACCTACCGAAAATGCGCCGGGGAGGACTAAGGGGCGGCTTCTTTGCCGCCTACATCCCGCAAGGGCTGCGTACGCCGGAGGCCGAGCAGGCTGCCTTCGAGCGCGCTATGCAGATGCTGCATGCTATTCGGGCGATGAGCCGCGTGGACGAGGAGCTTGAGGTCCGTCTGGCGGCAACCACGCAACAGATCGATGCGGCTTGGCATGATGACGCCCTCATCGTTGTGCCCTGTGTGGAAAATGGGTTCGCGATCGGCTCTGATCTCTCGCGCTTGCGGCAATTCCGAGCCCTGGGCGCCTGCTATCTTACGCTCACCCACAATGGCCATAATGCCTTGGCCGATTCGGCGGTCCCACGGAAGGATTTCGCTGACCCACCCGAGGAGCATGGCGGCCTCAGTGCACTGGGCCGGGCCGCGATTGCCGAGCTCAATAGGCTCGGGATGCTCGTGGATGTTTCCCACCTCTCCAAGGCTGGGATGATTCAGGCCGCCACAGCCTCGCGAACGCCGATTGTCGCCACGCATTCCTGTATACGCGCGCTCTGTGACCATCCGCGTAATCTTGATGACGAGCAGCTCGATGCTTTGCGCGACTGCGGGGGGGTTGTGCACGTTACCGCCGTCCCCGCATTTCTAAAGACCCAAGCCCGGCCAGAGGAGGTTACGGTGGCCGATTACGCCGATCACATCGAATACGCCGTCAACCGGATCGGCCTTGCACATGTGGGGATCTCGTCGGATTTCGACGGCGGCGGCGGTTTCGTGGGCTGGCGCGACGCTTCCGAATCGCCAAATCTGACTGCCGCACTGATGCGCCGGGGTTATGATCGGGATGCAATCGCGGCACTTTGGGGCGGCAATTTCTTACGGGTGATGCGAACCGCCGAGGAGGTTGCGTCATGATGCCTACAGTCCGGCTGCCGGATGGGCGGGAAGTATCCGCGATCGGCCAGGGTACATGGTACATGGGTGAGGGCCGCCGCCCGCCAAGTCAGGAAGCCGACGCGTTACGGCTCGGAATCGATCTCGGCATGACCTTGATCGACACGGCCGAGATGTATGGCGATGGCGGAGCCGAAAGGGTGGTCGGCCAAGCCATTGCCGGGCGGCGCGAGCGCGTTTTCATCGTTACGAAATTTTATCCGCACAACGCCTCGCGCACCGGCGTGCCCGCGGCATGCGCGCGCAGCCTGAAACGGCTCGACACTGACGTGATCGATCTTTACCTTTTGCATTGGCGCGGTAGCGTCCCTCTGGCCGAGACAGTAATCGCACTCGAAACGCTCAAAGAAGCCGGGAGCATCCGTGCCTGGGGAGTTTCGAATCTCGATGTTGAGGATATGGAAGAATTGATGTCCGTTGCCGGCGGCGATCAGTGCGCCACCGATCAGGTGTTGTACAACCCTGCATATCGCGGCATCGAGTTCGATTTGCTTCCCTGGTGTACGCGCCGCCATATACCGATTATGGCTTATTCCCCCGTCGGCCAGGGCGGTCAACTATTGCGGTCACGGGCGTTAGCGGAAGTGGCAGCGCGGCACCGCGCCACCCCAGCGCAAATCGCAATTGCCTGGGGCTTGCGGCAGAGTACAGTGATCTCAATCCCCAAGGCGGGCAATCCGGCGCATGTCCGCGAGAATGCAGGTGCTGCCGAGGTCGTGCTAACGCCCGAAGACATTGCACTCATTGATACGGCCCACCCGCCGCCCCAGCGCAAGCAGAGTCTGGCGATGCTCTAGCCCGCGCTTCAGCCTACCGGCCCAGCTCCGCTCCCGGCCGGGGCAATACTGGGCTTAAAGGAATTCCGCCAAAGAGGGAAAACCCTGGCTGTATTCTCAGCCGGCATTGGCGGATGCCCTTCATTGATTTGGTGCAGCGCGACACGCCCCAAATATCGGGCTACTACGATGTGCGGGAGCGGCCGTGTCTCACGCTTTGGCTGTTGAGGCCGCCGAGCCCCCCGGCTGCGTACCCTCGAACTGTTGAAATCAGCCGGACGAGATCGCCCTCGCTAAGTGACCGGGGTCACAGCCCCGGGCCGTGCCGGCAATAGGGCTGATCCCGCCGGGACGACAGCAACCTGCAGCTTAAAAACAATTGGGGGAACTATGTTGAACCTAAATCCCGCAGTTGCGAGCTTGCACAGCCCGGCCGAATCGGCGGAAAGCGCGGGAATGAAAGCGGATCTCACTGCCTTGCCGGCTCACCCTGCGGGTGAGCAACCTTCAGTAGAAGAATGGTCAGCGGTAGCTGACACGTTCGGCGGCCGGGTGCACGTCGAATGGGATGCCGCAGAGCCAGTCACGCCGCTTGGCCAATTGCCGT
>JAFAHH010000460.1 GCA_019237355.1 Acetobacteraceae bacterium
GTGGTGTTCGCCGCATTTGCCGGAATCAATTATTGGTTCCCGAAGGTGGCCGGGTTTAGGCTCGATCCGTTCTGGGGCAAGGTATCGTGGGGCTTCTGGGTCGGCGGGTTCTATGTCGTGTTCATGCCTCTCTATCTCCTCGGCTTAATGGGGGTGACCCGACGGCTGAGCCATTTCGATGATTATGGCTTACAAAAATGGTGGGTCATCGCGGCATTCGGCGCTGTGCTCATCTTATTGGGGATCGGGACCTTTATCGTGCAATTGGCGGTGAGTTTCATGAAGCGAGCGGAGCTGCGGGATCTGACCGGTGATCCCTGGAACGGGCGGACGCTGGAGTGGTCCACGTCATCCCCGCCGCCGCCCTATAATTTTGCGTTCATACCTATCACCCATGATCTAGATGCTTGGTGGGACATGAAGCAGCGCGGCCACGCCCGGCCGCTGCATGGGTTCCGGCCCATCCATATGCCGAAGAACACCGGGGCTGGCATCATCATCGCCGGGTTCGCCACCGTGCTCGGTTTTGCCCTGATTTGGTATATCTGGTGGCTGGCCGCCGTCTCGTTTATCGGGGTGCTGGCGAGCGCGATCGGACATACCTTCAATTACAACCGCGATTACTATATTCCGGCCGAGGAAGTCGTAAGCTTCGAAAACAATCGGACACCAGTGCCAGCGGAGTAAGCAGCAATCATGGTGGCGAATGCAGGAACCGCTGTCTTAGAAGCGGAAGCTCCTCCGGTCTTCTACGAGCTAGAGGAACACGGTCACGCCGAAGGCGCGACTATGCTCGGCTTCTGGCTATATCTGATGAGCGATTCGCTCATCTTTGCGGTGTTATTTGCGACTTTCGGCGTACTCAGATTTCGGTATGCGGCTGGGCCATCCCCGGCCGACGTCTTCGAGTTGCCGCTGATCGCGCTTAACACGGCTATCCTTCTGTGCTCCTCCATCACCTACGGCCTCGCGATGCTGGAGGTGGAGAGGCGGCGAATGGGCCTGACGCTGTTTTGGCTCGGCGTCACCGGCCTGTTGGGCCTCAGCTTCGTCGCCATCGAGGTTCACGAATTTCTAGGCCTGGCGGCAGAGGGTGCGGGGCCGCAGCGCAGCGCGTTCCTCTCGGCATTTTTCACATTGGTGAGCACGCACGGGATACACGTTACCGCCGGTATCATCTGGCTGGTCACGCTGATGTTCCAGCTGCCGCTGCATGGGTTCATCCCCGAAAATCATCGCAGGCTAATGTGTCTGGGGATGTTCTGGCACTTCCTGGACGTGGTCTGGGTAGGCGTCTTTACGTTCGTTTATCTGATGGGAGTCCTTCTGTCATGAGCGCGCACGCCGAGTCGGAGCACGCCGTAGCGCATCAGCACGCCGCTGATGAGGTCACTACCCATCACGGGTCGTTCAAGGATTACCTGACCGGGTTTGCGCTGGCGGTCGCATTGACCGCCATTCCGTTCTGGATCGTGATGGATAACGCCTTCCGGGTGCCAGCGACGGCCGTGGTGGTTATCCTGATCTTCGCCTTCGTGCAGATCGTTGTGCACATGGTGTACTTCCTGCATATGAATTCGAAATCCGAAGGCGGCTGGACCCTTATGGCGCTGTTATTCACCGGCGTGATGCTCATCATCATGTTGAGTGGATCGCTATGGGTGATGCAGCACCTCGATTCGAACATGATGCCGATGTCGCCTGCGCAGATGCGCAACATGCCTTAGCTTTAGATGCGAGAGGGCGGGGGCTCGTTCTCGCGATGCTCCGTCGGCAGCGGGCGACGAGCCGGAAGGCGCAACTCATGAGCCATGACCCTAGATATCATGATGCCGAGCCGCCTACTCCTGGCACGATCGACTGGCGGCATAACGGCGTGCGCGTCATCAAAGGCAACCAGCTCGACCCCAATACGGCGCAGACACCAGGAATGAACCGGGCTGCCGCGATCAATGCCGCTCGGGTTGGCGCGCAGAAAATTTGGGCGGGGACGGTGCATATCCACCCCAATGCCAAGACAGGGGCGCACCATCACGGCCACCTCGAGAGCGTGATCTATGTGGTCCGGGGCAAGGCCCGGATGCGGTGGGGCGAGCGTCTTGAGTTCGTCGCCGAGGCCGAGGCCGGGGATTTCATTTTTGTTCCCCCGTATGTGCCGCATCAGGAGATCAACGCCAGCCCGGACCAGACGCTCGAGTGCGTGCTCGTTCGCAGCGATAATGAGGCGGTGGTGGTGAATCTAGATATCGAGCCGGTGGAAAAGCCGGAGGCGGTCTATTGGGTCGATCCCATCCATAAACGTCCTTGAACCAATAAAGCGGGCGCCAGAGGCGGCATGAAAGGGGCACGCAACGCCGCGCCTTGCCTCGCACTCCATTATCGAAATGCCGCTCTGCACAAATTGGCTTTCACGTGTTTAGGCCACCGCTCTACAGCCGACGGTAGCGTCCTCTTTGCCGCCAAATTTGAGAAGATGCAAGCTGCCCTGATAGCCCGCATGCGCGCCTTTGCACAAAGGGGTGGAGTAGGTATCCCAATGTGGCCGATTTACTCCTGCCCTACAGCGGTTCCATGGAGGCCGAAACGCTGCAGGTTTGGGAGTGTTGAGCCTGATTCGGCCGGCCCATGCATAATGCTTGTTGCGCGATGAGAACCCTGCTGATCGTGTTTCATTCGACGACCGGCGGCACGCGCCAAATGGCCAAGGCCGCGGCTCGGGGAGCGGGTTCGGAGGCGGAGGTGCAGCCACGCTTGCTTCGTGCCCCGGAAGCCGGACCTGAGGATGTCCTCCGCGCTGACGGTTATATCTTCGCGACCCCCGAAAACCTCGCCGCGATCGCCGGGTTGATGAAGGACTTCTTCGACCGCACCTACTACGCCGCGCTGGAGCGCATCAATGGCCGACCCTATGCGACCCTGATTTGCGCCGGCAGCGACGGCCGCAACGCGGCGCGACAGATCGAGCGCATCGCGACGGGGTGGAGGCTCCGCCCAGTCGCCGACCCGCTCATCATATGCACGAACGCGCAGACGCCGGAGGCGATCTTGGCGCCCAAAGTAATTGGGCCAGACGACCTGCAACGCTGCGAAGATCTCGGGGCAGCCATGGCGGCCGGGCTGGTTATGGGAATTTTCTAGCGGACCGCGTCAGGTCGAATTCACAATCGGCACATTCCGGAAGGATTAGAGCAGATCGCGCTTGGCTGGAAACGCTTGCGGTTCCAGGAGCGCGTGACGATGCTCGTAAGATAAAGACTTAAAGATTGGCGATCAAGGCCCCTGCCGCGCCGATGAGGATGAGAACCGACATGCCACGCGGCGTGCCGTCGGTGAGCACGCCCGCGAGAGCGCCGCTGAGCGCCCCTAGCAGGTATTGAAGCGTGCCTATCAGCGCCGACGCGCTACCGGCATGCGGTGCATGGCGCGCAAGTGCACCGACCACCATGTTGGGCATGATAAGGCCCATACTTGCCATCATAATGGCACGAAAGGTAGAGACGATCCGCTATTACGAGCGGATCGGGCTACTTCCGGCGCCAGCGCGAACTGATAGTAATTACCGGAACTACGACTACCATCACCTTAGTCAGTTGAATTTTATTCGGCGGGCGCGCAGTCTCGGATTTGCGCTTGGCGACGTGCGCGAGCTGCTGCGGTTATCCTATCAACGGGATCAGCCTTGTGAGGAAGTCGACCGGATCGCGCGCACCCACTTGAATGAGGTCGAGCGTAAGATTGCTGATTTGAATGCTTTGGGAAACGAACTTCGACAGCTTACTAGCCAATGCCGGCACAGCACCGTTGCCGAGTGCCGCATTATCGGAGCTCTGACTCCGGGGATGCCTGCAGACTGAAGATGGAGCGGAGCTGGACCGCACAGCGCGCGGACTTCTAGGACTACGGTTGCGGGTGCACAGGTTTGAGAAACGAGGGAACTGAGCATTGCCCATTCAGACTCCGTTAAGCCCACCTTCCGAACCTCCCGTGATCAGGACCATAGCCATGCCGGCCGATACGAATGCAGCCGGAGACATTTTCGGCGGCTGGCTCATGGCCCAGATGGATCTCGCGGCGGGAAATGCCGCAGCCCGGCGCGCCCGAGGGCGCTGCGCTACCATAGCTGTAAATGCGATGGTCTTTCACCAGCCTGTAAATGTGGGAGATGAGCTTAGCCTGTATGCCACAATTCGGGCAGTGGGCCGGACCTCCATGACCATCGATGTCGAGGCATGGCGACGCCGCCGACACGAGGACGAAATGATAAAAGTTACCGACGCAACCTTCACTTTCGTCGCGCTCGACCCGAATGGGCGCCCTCGCCCCGTTCCTGCGGCTGGCGCCGGACCGTAGCGTGGATAGTTGGACGCGGCCGGTTTTACGCTTCCCCGCTCCTACATCCGGGGCCATGATTGACGGCGGCCCTCCTGGTGCCCGATGTGTCAGCACCAGCCGCCCGGGACGGCAGGGGCTTTTGCCGAAGCCACCCCTGTGGTTCCTTAATTATCGCACAGCACTGCGGCTTCACCCCTGATTCATCAGGAAATGACATGGCTCCCTTATGAGGAACCAGCGTCAGGTTTTAACCTCCATTCAGGCAGCTCGCGGTGTTGCTGCCTTAGCCGTGGTCCTGTGCCACGTCGGCACGGTCCTGGGTGATCCCTTTGGCGGCGCGCTCCGTGCAGGTCATGCCGGCGTTGACGCGGGTTCATCATCATTACCGTGCATCGCGAAGATGTCGGTCGTGCCTCGCTGCTGGTGGATTACGCGTGGAAGCGGCTAGTGCGGATCTATCCGACTTATTGGATCGCGACCTGGGCTGCCGTTGGCCTTTCGTCGTTGGGCTTCGTGACCCTCAGTAATACCGGGCCGGGCCGGCTCTTCACCTCGTTGCTGCTGATTCCTCAGCACGTTCAACCGGTCCTTGGCGTCGCCTGGACGCTCGAGCACGAGATGCTGTTCTATTTGGCCTTCGGCCTTTTGATCCTGAATAGGGCAGTTGGGATGAGTGCATTCGCGGTTTGGGCGTGTTTCATCCTCATCACGATACCTTTGAACCCAACCGACTCACCTTGGGCGCATGCCGATCTGCTTACCGGCTTCCTCGGCTCGTCCTACAATCTTGAGTTCGGCCTTGGCATTGCTGTCGCGATGGTTGCGAGACACTATCACGTTCCTTGCCCCTCGATGCTGGCTGCCATCGGCGTGACCGGCCTCTTATTCACAGGTGCAGCCGAGGATGCCGGACGAATCTCGTATCTCGGACAGCCGGCGCGAGCATTGTTTGGCATTTCGTCAGCCCTAGCGGTCTGGGGTCTTGCCGCAGCCGAGCGCGCAGGCGGGCTACGGGCAGGCCGGTTCTTGGTGCTCATCGGCTCCGCTTCGTATGCGATCTATCTCATCCATTTGCCTTTACTGATCGGCGCTGGCTCTTTCGTCGCCGTGAAGCTGCTGCCTGTGTGGATCGGCGTGGGAGCGCTCGCGGCGCTGGGCATGGCCGGTGGTCTGTTCTTCCATGTGACGGTCGAAAAACCCTTGCTGCGAGTTCTTGCGCCGCAGTGTACGAAGTCTGCATGAGGTATTCGCGATCCGGCGCCGCTCAACGGCGAGTCTTGCGGGCCAGCGATGCAACAGAAGCACCGGAGTCCGTTCAGGCTCAACAGGCACTCTTGCGGATCACCTCATGCGATTGGATGTAGATCCCGGAATGAGTGAAGCGGATGATGAACAAGCATTCCGTACGCCAGGTCCGGCCAATCGGGGCCATTGCAGTTTCAGTGCTCCTCGCCCTCGAGCTTCCGAAGCCGCGCAGGATTGATGTGGAAAAACTGCGCGAACTCAAAGACCGTCGTGTCTTCGGCTTCCCAGCAATAGTATCCACGGCAATCTTTTGGCCGCGCCGGATAGACCGTACATCGGCGGTCTTGCCCCAAAAACTGGCAGGTATCGTACCCGGCTTTGATCAGCTTCTCCCGCTTGCGGTTGATCTTGACAATATGCCGCGCCTCAAATTCCCGCACCGTCAGCCCCAGGAATGCTGCGAGCCGCCGGATGTCAGCACGGCTGACCGAGACATAGCCAGCCATGCGGCAACAGAACGCCGGGCATTTCAGGCAATTCAGCTTTTGGCCGTCGCCCAAAGCGACTCCCTCGCGGCAAGGCGAGTCACTCTACCCCCGTAGCCACCGCGCCGGCAATCGGCTTACCCGACCAAGAGCGATGGCTTAAGCAGGCTGCGGAAAAACGCTGAAGTCGGTCGTTCGTAAAGCAACGAAAGAAGGCCAGGGGCTTTGCCCCTGGACCCCAGCAAAGGCAGAGCCTTTGCAATCCAATCACTTATATT
>JAFAHH010000066.1 GCA_019237355.1 Acetobacteraceae bacterium
GCGACGAGGACGACCGGGAAAAGTTTCTGGCCGCGCGGCGAGTAGACCATCAGCGGGTGGCAGACTGGTTACGCGAGGCCGAAGTGACGGCCATTCCCAATCGTCACGGGTGCGAAATCGGTGGCGTGCGGATCATGTGGGCCGACCGCGTGCCAGCGCTCAAGGTGTGGGCTGGTCAGCAGACCCTCGCCAAGCTGGTCAAGCAGCGACAGAAAGCGCTGCCCAAGAAGGTCGAGGACGTGCTGGCCTGTGAATCGCCGATCAGCGGCTCTAGTGGCCTCTACAAGCCGTGCGCCACAACAGCCTTAGAGGATGGCTTTTCGATTGACGCGGCGGGAATGCAGCGTCTCACGCTGGTCGGCATGGAATTGCTCGCAATTCTGGGACTGGAGACGCTGGCGATTACCGTTTATCCCGACGGTGCGCTGGGCTATGATGCCGATGGCTCGCGCTGGACGTTTCGGATTGAGGATCGCAACGACTACTACGGACGATGGAGCATGGCGGAACGTGTTCGCGTATCGTGATGTTCGGCCAACTGGATAGGTGACGAGTTATGGCCAAGAAAAAACCCGCCCCCGCTTCCTTCGCCGCCCGCCTCCGTGCCCTGCGCACCCAGGCGGGTCTGTCCGCCTACGAGCTGGCCCGCCGCTCCGGCGTTTCCAAGCAGACCCTCAGCACCCTGGAACGTGGCGAAGGCAAGCCGCTCTGGGAGACGGTCTGCCGCTTGGCGGACACCCTGGACATTTCGACCGAAGATTTTCGCAGTCCGAACGAATAGACAGACAGGAACCCTGAAGGATCAGCCGTCATGTTCGAGCACCACAGCCGCCTGCTCTACATCCTCCGCTGCCGCTATGCCTTCCTCTTTCGCACGGCACCCCAGGATTTCCGCCAGTGCGTCTATCTCGGGGAACTGGTGGAGGGTGACGCCCAGCGCAACGCGACCAGGGAGCTAGAGCGGTTGGCCCACGACCTCGGCTACCGGCGGATTTCCGAGCGCGGCCGCCGGGTCTGGGTCACGGAGTTCTTCTGGTTGCGGCGGGCAGCCACCACGCGGCGCCGCGTCGGTGCCCCGCCGGGGAATCGCAACGCGGCCGGGCATGCCGGCCGCAATCAGTACACCAAGGAACCAACGGATACCGGTGGCGTCGGGAGTTATCGACCCGGCGAGACCCAGGTGGTTTCCCATTGAGCCTGTTCGGCCTCGCACGCCGATCGTATCCGAGCCGGGCTCCAGGGCGATGAAGTTCGGTCGGCTTCTGTCGCGGTATCCAATCCGTCTGGCGCCCCGAATGTAAAGCCCTGACCCTGGCGTTCGCAGTAGCAGCGCCACAACCTCGGCACCGTGGACCCTTACTGAGCCGCCGGGGTTCGCCGGAGCGCAACCAGGATGGACGGGACGGCCTGGCTCACCGTTCGCCGCCTGGTCGAACCGGCAGCGCTGCCCACCTTGCTCTTACTGCTGGCTAATCCCTGATGCCCCAGCCCGACGCCGGCGGCAGTTCCACGGTGAACCGCTCGGTCACGGTATCTTCCGGCAAGCTCAGCGCCTCGAAGAACCACGGGGACGGCGTTTCGGCCCGCCTAAACCAGTAGTCCCGGCCATTGAGGACCAGGTGCAGCGTCGCCGTTGCCCGCTTGCCCTGGAACTGCTCTCGCCCTGCGTAATTAGTATCGATCGCGTAGCAAAAGGCGGCCTGGAACAGGGCTGCCCGCCAGTTGCACCACATATCCGCGCGGTAACGCCGGAAAAACTCGTCCACCATGTCCTGTTCGATTCGCTCCGGCTTGTCCTTGAACCGGTCCGGCTGCCAGCTCCAGCTAATCCACTCCTGCCCCTGGCTCCCTCTGGCCAACTCCAGGAGCACCCATCCTTGGGCCTTCCGGCCATTATCCCTCCAGCCGCCGCACGGCAGCATCGCCTTCAACCGTTCCTCGAAACCGTCCCTGGTCCACGAGGTTGCCAGGTACTTGCGGCGCCGCTGCTCCCACTTCCACCGCTTCGCTTCCAGCACCGGCAAATACTCCAACTGCA
>JAFAHH010000080.1 GCA_019237355.1 Acetobacteraceae bacterium
CTCTCAATCGACGCGGCGCTGCGGCGGATCGCTCAGGATATTCGCTGCGTCGCCCGCTCCGAATGGGCGCCGCTGCATGCTAGCGACGGCCGCATTCTAGCCGAGAACGTGACCGCGCCGGTCGATCTGCCGCCGTTCGACAATTCGAACGAATAGCGGCTTTCGCTTGGCGGCGCGGCGAACGAACCTCGGTGGCGGCCCCGAAGCCGGAAGCCGCACCGGTGAGCGAAAAACGTGTTGCACTAAACCGCTCTTCCCGGCTGCGCTATGGGCGTTGAATGCCATCGGTAGTTCTTACAGCGCCAGGACCGAGACGTTTGGGCGGCTGAACGGCTCGGGCGGGTAAGCGGGACTGAATCTGGCGAGTGTTTCGATCTTTCTTGCGCGCCGGCGCGCCTCGGTTATTCGTTTCGCGAGTGATCTACGTCACACCTTGAGAGTAGAAAATCTTGTCGCCGCCAGGAATGTCGTGACGATGCATGTAGCCCGCGATCTTGTCGACCGCGTTGTGGCGGCCGACATCCTCCATGTAGAGCAGCGGCTCGTCTTGCCAGCACAGCACGGCGCCGTGGATCGCCCCGGCCTCTAGGTAGAGCGAAGGGATGGTGTTGATCGTCTGCGTAAGGCGATAGAGCCACGAGGTGCGCAATTCGCACGCGGGCAAGCGGATGCCCTCGATAACATCCATCAGGTCGCCGAACGCCGTGCCCTGGGCGCAGCCGGACGTTTGGGTCTTCTTGCGCAGCTTCTCCTCGTAGTTGGTCTTGCGCGCGGTGCGCACGACAACCACCGCGAGTTCCTCGTCATAGTCGATGCCGGTGATTACATCGTCTGGCCGGAGCATGCCCTGATTGAGAAAGTAGCCGACCGCCAGATCTTCGGGATAATCGCCGATGGTCATGGCGGTGACGATCTCCTGCCCGTTGAGGAACAGGGTAAGCGATTGCTCGACGGGCACGCGAGTTTCGACCGCCGCGCCGGTGTGATCGAGACCCGTCAGGCGGGCAGTAAGGCGGTGGTCATCGGGGTTTGGCCTGACGCGCAGGCGCGTATCCCGGCTCAGGGTTTCGTGATCGGCCATGCGCTCAGGGTAGCATTTAGTGCGACGGCTGCGAACAGCAGCCGTAAAGTGGCCGGCCCTGGCTCAACTTAGACTAGCAGTCTGCTGAAAAAGGAAGGCCAGGGCTCTGCCGTGGACCCGCTGGGGCCGAAAGGCCCCAGACCCCATGGGAAGTGTCCAGAAAGTGGGGGGATCACGCCGCCTTTGCCAGTTGTGGGTCTGGGCTCGAGACCGGCTCAAACAAGTGGCCGAGCCCCGAACCGAACACGCCGTTGTAGACGGCGCAGCGAACCTGGAGCAGAAGATCGGCGCCTCTACGCGACCATCGCATCTGTTGAGACTTGTTCATGCGCCGATTGACGAGGAAGTTCGCCGTACCTTCCGTAACCGAAGTTCCGACACGCAAGCCGGCGCGATATCGCTTAGCGTAATTGACGAGCGAGTTGCTCTGGCTCTTAAGATAGCCCTGGCTAGTGCGCTCAGGCCGCTCGGTGACTGCCGTCGAGCCGCACCCGAGACACCGCATTCCCGTCCGCCCTGCTCGTGAGTGGCGGGCCTATACCCGGGCATGTTCATGCTGCCCAGACCCGCTGGCGCGAACGCTGACAGAACCGCTGGTGGTGGGTTTCTGACTCAGTGAGATTAGAGCGGCGGATTCTTTTACGCTTTGAGATTAGAGCGGCGGATTCTTTTACGCTTTGCTGGGCTTGGCCGTGACACGCATTCTAGCCACGCCTGCAGTTTTGCTCGAAATGGGACCGGATTGCTGCGCTAGTCCTTTAAGTCAGCCATGCCATAGTGGATATAGCTGGCCTTAATTCAAGCCCGGCCCGTCGAACTGGAACTGACTGGAATCATTCCCTTCACGCTTTCGGGGTCAATTCGCCGCATTTCCTCATGGATTGACATCACCTTTTCGCCCGCGGGCAGTCGTTCCCATACGTCATCCGGAAAGCGGGCACGTGCGGTTTCAAGAGCTTGCTGAAAAACCTCTTGGTTGGTCATTCGGTCTTACTCAATGTTCTGGACGTAGGGCTCTAAGCTTTGCACCAATCATGTCCGGAACGCAAAGCCTTTTAGCTGGGCGTACTGTCCTTCATATCAGCAAAACCTTACCCGCGCCTGATCGCCATTGGCGCGCTGTCGACAAAGGCTTGGCCGGTGAGACGGACAACCCGAGCCAGTTGTCCAGGCTCCAAAGCGGCCGGGTGGGGGCCCCTGTCGGGAGGTCGATCTGCCGCCGTCCGCCAGGGCTCCGCTCTGGTCAACAGCCCAAGCCGTGAAACGTAGCGAAATGCAAAAGTGCGAGGCGTTGGGATGCGGTTTGCCTCTAACTATGCTTTATGAGACAATGGCAACCGATTCAGCGAGCCTTTTCGCCGGTTCTATGCATCTAAAGCTCGATCTCCAGCATGAAGGATTAAAGGATGTCAACCGATCAACATGACTGAAATACTTACAATGACCGACGCCTGGGCCGAATACGAGCAGGCGATAATTCCACCCGAGGCCCCCTCTTCCGTGCGTAAATCCGTGCGTGAGGCATTCTACGCGGGAGCATTGTGTTTCTCCTATGCTGAAACGCACCTTGATACCGGCGAGCCAGCCGACGAGAAGCGCTTAGAAGCGCTGTTTGAGGAGCTAGAGCAATTCGCGAAAGAGGCGCAGGAGGAGGAAAAGGGCGAGCAAGATTAACCACGATTGGTCTTCGAGGTCGATGACAAGCGCGGGTGACCATGCCTGTTTTCGGCACTGTGGGCGGAGGACCCGAGATTCGGTGAGCAAAGCTATGGCTTCCGGCCGGGCCGCTCCGCACACCAACGGGTAGCGCAAGCCCATCTCATCGAGGGCTATCAGTTCGTGGTAGATCGTGACCTGGCGAAATTTTTTGAGGTTGCGCTGAACGGTTATGTCGCGTTCGTGCCAGCGGGTCTGGGCGGCGTGAGCGTGCTCGGGTATAGGCCGCCACGCATGGGGCGGGGCGACGGGAATGCGGTGTATCGGGTGCAGCTCGGCGGCGGTCGCCGAGCGGCCTGAGCGCAGTAGCCAGTGCTCTCGCCGGTTCCGTTGCCGGCAGTGCGGGCGGCAGTTCACGCGGCACTGCGCTGAACCGGGCTCAATACCCGTCCGACGTCATCGCGCTCGTGGTGCTCTGACGCCTGCACTATAAGCTGAGCCTGCGCGACCTGCCCGAGATTTTTGCCCTGCTCGGCATGGTGTTTAGCCACGAGGCGGTCCGCGAGTGGGAAGCGAAGCTCACCCCGGCCTTGGCCGAAGCTCTGCGCCGCCGACGGCGGGGCAAAGTGAGGCGAAGCTGGTGGACGAAACCTACATCAAGGTCGAGGACACGATGGTGTTACTTGTATCGTGCGAGCCCTCGCGCGCGCTGGTGAACGTATTGTTCAGCGAACATCGGGACAGGAAGGCCGCCCGCACCATTCTTCCGCTCCCACCGAGGTCGCAACGGGCATTATCCCTGACCGGGTCACAACGGACCGCCACGACAGCTATCCCCGCGCTATCCGCACCGAGCTGGGCAGCAGAGTGCACCATCGCACTAGTTATAGCTAGCCGTTATCTTACGAACAGGCTTGAACAAAACCACCGGGGCATCAAGGGCCGATACTGGCCCATGCTGACAAGTGCCCGAGATCAGCAGCTCGATCCTGCCAAGGACACGACGAGCTACGAAACTTCCTCCGGCCCCGTTCCCATCACAACCAGCATGTTCCCGCCGATCGTTGCAGAATGCGCCACCTCCGTCGAACGGCTACGGTGTTGGCGATCTTGGAAGCGCCTCGCAGGTCAAACGGCCCATCTGATAGAGCGAGCCGTATAACCGCAGCGCAACATCCGGCAAATCTATCGGAACTCGGTGCGAGAATTGATCGAGACGATCCGCGCTAAAGCGCTTTTACCCCGCGCGGCCCTGGGCGGCTAACGCAAAGATCCCCGACACCGCGCCAGCAGAGCCAGGCCCTATGATGCCATAGCGGGTGTATGTAGGCAGACGCGCAACAGTACGATCAATCGGCGTGCCGGAAATCTTACAATTCACAGCGGGTTGCCATGAGATTCACCGTTACTAAACCGGCAGCGCCCATGATCTGCTTATGTCACGAAGGGCTTTAATCATGGGGCTGGCGACCGGGCTCGGTTTTTGGTCGCTCGTCGCAGCCCTTGTGTGGTTCGTCGCGGGCTGATCCGAGCAGCGCAGCGGAAAACTGCGCCCGATGGCCGCCCAGGCCACCCCGCGCACCAGCCTCGCTGCCCATGTCTCGGTTTATGCCCGATGCTCAAGCTGCGATCGCGAGACCAAGCTCGACGTGCCGGCGCTGATCGAGGCCGGATATGGCGGTAGGTCTCTGCGCAATCTGCCTCTGCGTTGCTCGAACTGCGGGGCCACAACGTATCGGCTTACCGTCACCCCGCATTGACATATTCCCGAGAAACAAATTCCCCAGCCCGTAGCGGGCGCGATACGGCGCCGCCGCGCCACTGATCACCTCGCTGGGTTTGGACCGGAGGTCTTCACCCCTCGTAGCTGTCCGGCAGGTTCTGTCAGGTCTCGTGCCAGCAAGTATAATTTGGTTGCCACCCGAACGGTGTGTCTGCTCAAGCCGCTTCCAAGGCCGCC
>JAFAHH010000100.1 GCA_019237355.1 Acetobacteraceae bacterium
GCTGTTCTGGCCGCATGCCGATCGGCGGTTGGCGGAGGCTGCGGCCGAATTCGGGGTCCCGTTTGCGCAAAGCACGATGTCGAACGACCTGATGTCCAGGGTCGCTCGTGTTCCGGGGCTGCGCTATTGGTGGCAGCTGTATGTGCTTGAGCCGCCTGAGGTGCGCAACACCCTGATCTCCAGAGCCCGCGACAATGGTTGCGAGGCGCTGATCATAACCGTCGATGCGCAGATCTACGGCAATCGGGAATGGGAGCATCGAACGATGGCGGGCCCGGCCGCGATTAATTGGAGCTCGCGGTTTGATGTACTGATGCATCCAGACTGGCTTGCCCGGGGAATATTGACTCACGGGATGCCGAGTTTTGAGAACGTCGTCGAGTTCGTTCCCAAAGATAGGCGCAGTCTGTTCAAGAGCGCGCATTGGATCCGCGCGCAGATGGACCGGGCGCTGAGTTGGGACACTGTGGCGCGGATCCGCGAGAGCTGGCCGCGCAAGCTGATCATCAAGGGGCTGCTGACCGTCGAAGACTGCGTACGGGCGGCTGAGATCGGTGCCGATGCGGTGGCGATCTCGAACCACGGCGGGCGTCAGCTGGATTGGGCAGTTGCTCCGCTCGATCTGTTGCCGGCCGTGCGCCGGGCAGTTGGCGATCGGATTACGATCCTGGTGGATGGCGCAATGCGGCGTGGTACAGACGTGATCAAGGCGCTGGCTCTCGGCGCTGACGCTGTCTTTGCCGGGCGCGCGGTGCTGTACGGCGTTGCCGCCCGCGGCAAAAACGGAGCCAGACGCGCACTCGACATTTTGCGGGAGGAGCTAGTGCGCGACATTGGGCTGTTGGGGGTGCCGTCGATTGCCGAGCTCAGTCCCCGGCTGCTCGTGCGCTCCAAGCGATTACGCGACGCGGGCTGCGACCTTGATTGACCCATCTCGGGGCTGGCCGCACGGGCTCGCGCGAGCGCTGATCATTGGACTCGATGCACGCGTTGCCTGCGCGCACTCGGTCTAATTAATCGTGCCCGGTAGCCGGCCGCGGGTGGTGGCCGGCAGGAACAAGGGAATGATCGCGGGAGATGGGCGATGGACGCCGGCTCCTGCCGGTACTGGATAGCCACTCGCCCAGCCGTTCCATGTACACGTAAGTGACCGGTATCGTAAACAGGGTCAGCACCTGAGAGACAACGAGCCCGCCAACGACGGCCACGCCCAAGGGCTGGCGCAATTCCGCGCCGGCGCCAATGCCCAGGGCGATCGGCAGGATGCCGAAAATAGCCGCCATGGTCGTCATCATGATCGGCCGGAAGCGCAGCACTGCGGCTTCATAAATCGCTTCTTCTGCCGATTTGTGCTCGTGCCGGACCCGCTCGAGCGCAAAATCGATCATCATGATCGCGTTCTTTTTGACGATGCCGATCAGCATGATCAGCCCGATGATAGCAATCACGCTCAGGTCGAAGCCAAAGAGCTCAAGGCTCAATAGCGCGCCGACGCTGGCCGGAGGCAGGCTCATCAGAATTGTGACCGGGTGGATGAAGCTCTCGTAAAGGATGCCGAGCACGACATAGACGGCGAAAATGGCCGCCGCGATCAGCAACGGCTGGGTCGCGAGCGAGCTCTGAAAAGCTTGCGCCGTCCCCTGGAACGAGGTCTCAACCGTCTTTGCCAACCCGATCTGCTGGGCGGCGTGGGTTATTTCATTGACCGCGTCGCCTAGCGAGGTGCCGGGCGCCAGATTGAACGATAGGGTGACCGCCGGAAACTGGCCTTGGTGGTTGACCGACACCTGAGTCGTGGTGGGCACGAGGTCGGCGAATTGGCTGACCGGCACGAGCCCGCCCGAGCCATGGACATAAATCCGCGACAAGGCCGAGATGTCACTCTGGTATGCCGGCATTACCTCCATAACGACGTGGTAGGTATTGAGCGGGGCATAGATCTCGGTCACATAGCGTTGCCCGAACGCGTCATAGAGGGTGCTTTCGATGACGCTTGGATTGACCCCGAGACGGGAGGCCAGATCCCGGTTGATGCGGATCATCAGCTGTGGGCTCGTGCGCTCCAGATCGCTGGCAACGTCCTGCAGACCGGGCATTGTCTTCAGCTTGGCTTCGAGCTTCGGAGCCCATTCTTGGAGCTCGGCCATGTCGATGTCCTGCAGGGTATATTGGTACTCGGTGCGACTCAGCCGGCCGCCGATCTGGATCGTCTCCAGTGGCTGCAGATAGGTCGTGATACCGGGAACCTGCGCCAACTTCGGCCGCAACCGCTGGATGACCTCCCCCTCGGTAACATTGCGCTCGCCCGTTGGCTTGAGGCTGATGAACATTCGGCCCGTGTTGTTGCCGGAGCTCGCACCCCCGCCGATGGCACTGCCGACCGTTGCCACTGCCGGATCCTGCAGCACAACGGCGGCTGCACGCTGCTGCAGATCGGCCATTCCCATGAATGAGATGTCCGGCGACGCCTGAGTGAAGCCGAAGATCATCCCGGTGTCTTCGGCGGGAAAGAACCCCTTCGGGATCGTCACGATCAGCCAGCCGCTGACCGCTATCAGCGCCAGGTTGACGAGCATCGTCCAGAGGCGAAAGCGCAGAACCAGCTTCAGTGCACGCTCATAACCGTGGACCAGCCGCTCAAAAGCGCGCTCGCTCCATTGGTACAACCGGCCGTGCCTGACCGACCTGGGGTCCTCCAGAAAGAGCGCCGCCATCATTGGCGACAACGTCAACGCGATCAGCGCTGAGAGGACGACAGCGACGGAAACGGTGATGCCGAATTCCCGGAATAGCCGTCCGATAATGCCGCCCATGAACAATAACGGGATGAAAACGGCGATCAGCGAGACCGTGATCGATACGATCGTAAAGCCGATCTCGGCCGAGCCTTTGAGCGCCGCGGTCTGCGCGTCGTCGCCTTGCTCGAGATAGCGGAAGATATTCTCGAGCATGACGATCGCGTCATCGACGACAAGGCCCACGGCCAGTGTCAACGCCATCAGCGACAGATTGTCGAGACTGTAGCCGCCGAGATAGAGCACGCCAAAAGTTCCCACCAGCGACAAAGGCACGGTGATGCTGGGGATCACCGTCGCCCAAAAGCTGCGCAGGAAAATGAAGATCACCACGATGACGAGCACGACCGTGAAAGCCAACGTCAGCTTCACATCGGTAAAGCTGGCGCTGATCGAC
>JAFAHH010000185.1 GCA_019237355.1 Acetobacteraceae bacterium
AACCGGGAACCCGGACCAGCAAGAAGATGGACAACCAAAACATCCGCATTCGCCTGAAGGCGTACGATCACCGTGTGCTGGACAACAGCACGAAGGAGATCGTGAACACGGCCAAGCGCACAGGCGCCCGGGTCCGCGGCCCGATCCCGCTGCCGACGCATATCGAGCGCTTCACGGTCAACCGCTCGCCGCATATCGACAAGAAAAGCCGCGAGCAGTTCGAGATCCGCACGCATCGCCGGCTGCTCGATATCGTCGAGCCCACGCCGCAAACGGTAGACGCGCTGATGAAGCTCGACCTCGCCGCGGGCGTAGATGTCGAGATCAAGATTTAAGGGCACGCTTCGATGCGCACCGGTTTGATTGCCAAAAAGCTCGGGATGACCCGGATCTTTAAGGAAGACGGCACGCATGTGCCGGTTACCGTGCTGCATCTGGATCAGGTGCAGGTGGTCGCACAGCGCACCGAGGAGAAAGACGGCTACTCGGCCGTGCAGCTCGGCTGGGGGCGGGCGAAAGTTAAGAATGTAAGCAAGCCCAATCGGGGCCATTTCGCCAGGGCGAAGGTGGAGCCAGCGCGCAAATTGGCGGAGTTCCGGGTGGCTCCCGATGCGCTGCTCGAGCCGGGGTCTGTTCTTTCCGCCGGGCATTTCGCCGTTGGGCAGAGAATCGACGTATGCGGCACGAGCAAGGGCAAGAGTTTTGCGGGTGCGATGAAGCGCTGGAATTTCGGTGGACTGGAAGCGAGCCATGGCGTCTCGATCAGCCATCGTAGCCACGGCTCCACCGGCAATCGCCAAGATCCGGGCAAGGTATTCAAGAACAAGAAAATGGCGGGCCATCTTGGGGATGAGCGGGTGACCACGCTCAACCTTGAAGTGGCTGCGGTCGATCCCGAGAAGGGGCTGCTGATGGTCAGAGGCGCCGTACCTGGGGCCAACGGCGGATACGTGCTGGTGCGCGATGCCGTTAAACGTGCGCGGCCGGAAGGCGTGCCCTACCCGGCCGCGCTCGCCGGCTGAGGTGAAAGTCATGCAAGTCGAGATCATCACCCTCGATAACGGCCGGGCGGGTACCGCGGACCTGCCGGATGCGATTTTTGGCGCCAAGCCTCGCCCCGACATTATGGCGCGCGTGGTGCATTGGCAGCTCGCCAAGCGCCGGGCCGGCACGCATAAAACCAAGGGCATGGGCGAGGTCCAGGGCACGACCAAAAAGCCCTGGCGCCAGAAAGGAACTGGCCGAGCCCGGCAAGGGAGCCTGCGGGCGCCGCAATTTCGCACCGGGGGCGTGGTGCATGGGCCTGTGGTACGCGACCATGGCTACGATTTGCCTAAGAAGGTGCGCCGCCTTGGCCTGATTTCCGCGCTATCGCAGAAGCATGCCGAGGGCAAGCTTGTGGTGCTTGATGGTGCGAACGGCAGCGGGAAGACCCGGGAGCTGGCCGCCAAGTTCCGCACTCTTGGCTGGCGTTCCGCGTTGATTGTCGACCGCGCGGTTGACGAAAGTTTCGCCCGCGCCAGTCGCAACATTCCATTGATCGATGTGCTGCCGACGATTGGGGCCAATGTCTACGATATCCTCCGCCACGATATGCTTGCGATTACGGTCGCCGGGGTCGAGGGGTTACGCGAGCGACTTGGGGCAGCAGGTACGGCCGGTCAGCAGCCGGAAGCCGAGCCCGGGCAGGCTGTTTCAGAAATTTCCCCGGATGGCATTGGAGGCGTCGGGAATGGCGCCCAGGAGGATTTGGCGCAGGGAGGTGAGGCATGAGCGGCAGCCTTCCCAAGCGAAAGCCGCAGCTTTCGCGTGAAACAATGTATCAGATCATCCGGAGCCCGCTGATCACCGAGAAGGCGACCCTGCTTTCGGAGAAGAATCAGGTGGTGTTCCGGGTGGCGCTCGAGGCGACCAAGCCGGAAATCAAAGCCGCCGTCGAGGGCCTGTTCGGTGTGCAGGTGGTAGCCGTGAACACGTTGGTTCAGAAAGGGAAGACCAAGCGCTACCGAGGCGGCAGGCCCGGCCGCCGCAGCGATATCAAGAAGGCGTTCGTAAAGCTCGCGCCGGGTCAGTCGATAGACCTGACAACCGGGCTCGCATGAGGCGGCAATGGCACTCAAGCAATACAATCCGGTAACGCCCAGCCTTCGCGGCACGATCCTGATCGACCGCCACGAGTTGTGGAAGGGCAAGCCGGTCAAGACCCTGACCGAAGGCAAGATCGGCACGGGCGGTCGCAATCAGCACGGCCACATCACGACTCGCTTCCGCGGCGGCGGGCATAAGAAGGCTTATCGCTACGTCGATTTCAAACGCCGGAAGTTCAACGTACCGGCCACGGTCGAGCGCTTGGAATACGATCCGAACCGGACCGCGTTCATTGCCCTGCTCAAGTATCAGGATGGGGAGTTGGCCTATATTCTCGCGCCCCAGCGGCTGCGGGCGGGTGATACGGTGGTTGCGGGCCAGCGGGCGGACATCAAACCCGGCAACGCCATGCCGCTGGCGGCGGTTCCGGTTGGAACCATTGTGCATAATGTGGAGATGAAGGCGGGCGCGGGCGGCAAGATCGCTCGTTCGGCTGGAACTTACGCCCAGCTTGTCGGCAAGGATGCGGGCTACGCGCAGCTCAAGCTGATGAGCGGCGAGCTACGCATGGTGCGGGCGGAATGCATGGCCACGATTGGCGCCGTTTCGAACCCCGATAACATGAACCAGTCGATCGGCAAGGCCGGGCGTCAGCGCTGGCTTGGCCGGCGGCCGCATAATCGCGGTGTGGTGATGAACCCGGTCGACCACCCGCATGGCGGCGGCGAAGGCCGGACCTCGGGCGGCCGGCACCCGGTCACGCCCTGGGGCATGCCGACGAAAGGATATAAGACGCGATCCAATAAGCGCACGGATAGCCTGATTATCCGTCCGCGGAATAAGGGCAAGTAAGATGGCGCGTTCCGTCTGGAAGGGCCCGTTCGTGGACGGCTACCTGCTCAAGAAGGCCGATGCGGCACGTGCTTCCGGCCGCAATGAAATCATCCGCACCTGGTCGCGGCGTTCGACGATCCTGCCGCAATTCGTGGGGCTTACTTTCGGCGTCTATAACGGCCGGAAATTCCTGCCGGTGCAGGTAACGGAGAACATGGTCGGGCATAAATTCGGCGAGTTCTCGCCGACGCGCACCTTTACCGGCCATTCCGGCGACAAGAAGGCGAGGCGGACCTGACATGGGCAAGCCCAAGCATCCGCGCATGCTGGAGGACACCGAGGCGCAAGCGATTGCGCGCAATCTGCGCGTTTCGCCCCGTAAGCTGAACCTGGTCGCGGGGCTTATTCGCAACCGCCCGGCTTCCGATGCGATTGCCACGCTTACTTTCAGCAAGCGCCGTATCGCCAAGGACGTGCGCAAGACCTTGGAAAGCGCGATTGCGAACGCCGAGAACAATCACCAGCTCGATGTGGACCGGCTGATCGTCTCGCGCGCCGAAGTGGGCCGCGCCATCGTGATGCGCCGCTTCCATGCGCGCGGCCGGGGGCGGGCTTCGCGGATCGAGAAATGGTTCAGCCATTTGAAGATTGTCGTGGCGGAGCGGTCGCAAGAGGAGGAGGAGGTCTTGGAAGCCGCTCGCGAATTCCTGGCACGGTCGGAGCGGGCAGCGCAGCCAGAGCCAGCGGCCCAGCCAGAGGTAGCGGCCCAGCCAATCCCGGCCGCGGGGCCGGAACCGTCCGCGACTGTTTCGGAGGCCGCGCCTGACGTGCAGGCGCCACCCGCGGCGCAGGCCGAGCCTGATGAGACACAGGAAACGGCCGCGGCACAGGCCGAGGCGGAGCCTGAGGCACAGGAAACGCCTGCCACACACGCGGCGTCTGAGGCACAGGCCGAGCCTGGGACTGACGCCGAGCCTGCCGGGGAGCAAACGCCCGCACCAGAAACGCCAGAACAACCTGATCAGGGATCGGCATAGCGCATGGGACACAAAGTCAATCCGGTCGGGCTTAGGCTCGGCATCAATCGCACGTGGGATAGCCGCTGGTATGCGGATG
>JAFAHH010000245.1 GCA_019237355.1 Acetobacteraceae bacterium
TCCGCGGGGAGCGGGCGCCGGCCAACCCCTGGGGTGCGACCGGACTAGAGTGGCAGACCTCGTCGCCGCCACCGGCCAAGAACTTCGCCTCGACGCCGGTCGTTACCGAGCCGCCCTATTCTTATCCGCCGCCAGAAGTCGTGCAGCACAATGTCTGAAGCATATCTCGAGCACGAGTTCCAGTATTCCAGTGCACGGCATCAATCGGAGACCGCGATCTCTGGAATGTGGCTATTTCTAGCGACGGAGGTTTTATTCTTCGGCGCCCTTTTCCTCACCTGGGTCTATTCGCGTCATTTCAACACCGCTGGATTCGATGAGGGTGCCAAGCATACCGATCTGCTGATAGGCAGCGTCAATACCGCGATCCTGATTACGAGCAGCTTCGTCTACTACACCGGCCTCAATTTCATCGAAAAAGGCCGTGTGCGGGGCCTCATCGTTTGCTGTATCATCACGCTCCTGCTTGGCCTCGCCTTCATGGTTCTGAAGTTTGGCATGGAGTGGCGTGACGATTTCGACAAGCACATGTTTCCCGGCCCCGATTTCGCGATAACCGGCCCAAACCGGGGTGGCGCGATGTTATTTTATGTGTTCTACTTCATATCGACGATGCTGCATGGGGCCCATCTACTCGTGGGTATCGCGCTCGTCACCTGGATCCTTGTACGCGCCTGGCGAGGCGTTTACGACAGAATGCACTACACGGGCGTAGAAGTCGTTGGGATTTACTGGAGCTTTGTCGACGTTATCTGGCTTGTTCTTTACCCGCTGATTTACCTGGTGGGAAGATGAAACGACCCTTCTTGCTGGGCCTCCTCACGTGGGCCGGCTTGCTGATATTGCAGGCCGTGGAGGTGGTGGTCACGATGTTCTCGGGGCTTACCGGGTCAGACCGGTTGCTCATTCTGATACCCGCCGCCGGCATGATATGCCTGGTCGTGATCGTGTTCATGCATGCCGGAAGGGGTCCCACGATTGTCCGCGGCTTTGCGGCCGCGGCGGCTTTTTGGCTAACCGTGTTGATTGGTTTGGGCAGTATCGACGCAGTCACCCGGATCGATTACCCTGTGAGCCAGGGTAATCCCAGGTGAGCCCATGCGTTCTATTGCCATACCCCATTTTCTCGCGGCGTGGGTAGATTTATCCCGGCGGTTCGCCTGGATCGTGACCGTTGGCGCCTTGCTGCTTGCCGCTGGGGGGCTATTCTATTCCTTCAACCACCTCAGTATCACGACCAACACGGACGAAATGTTCTCCCCCCAGCTCCCATGGCGCCAGGAGGAGATCGCCTTCAGCCGGGATTTCCCTCAGTTCAGCGATCTACTTGTGATCGTAATTGATTCGGCTGTCCCCGAAGAGGCCGAGGCTACCGCCTCCAGCCTCGCCCAAAAACTATCGGCCGACCGCACACACTTCAACAGCGTCCGCCGGCCGGACGCATCGCCGTTTTTCACCAAAGAAGGATTGCTATTTCTCAGCACACAGCAACTTACCGATCTTCTCAACCGGACGATCGATGCACAACCGTTTCTGGGCCAACTCGCGGCTGATCCGAGCGCGCGCGGGCTGTTCTCGGCGCTTGGCCTGATGGGGAAGGGGGTGGTGGAAGGCCAGGCGGACCTTAAGCCCTATACCTCAGCCCTCGAGACCTTCCACCGGGTTATGGCAGACGCGCTGGCCGGGCATCCGCACCCGCTTTCCTGGACCGCACTGCTCAGCGGCGACCTGAGCGAGCTGGCTGGAAAATATAAATTCGTCCTGGCCCAGCCAAAGCTGGATTACAGTTCTCTCGAGCCCGGAGGGCAGGCAACCGCGGCCGTTCGTGCTGCCGCCGCCAGCCTGGAGTTTGTGAAATCGGGCAGTGCCCGCGTCCGTATCACGGGGGATGTCGCCCTAGCCGATACCCAGTTTGCAACCGTTGCCCAGGGCGCGGTCGCCGGTCTGGTTGCCAGCTTTGCGCTGATCGCGGTTTGGCTATTTCTCGCCGTGCATAGTTGGCGCCTCATCGTCCCGATGCTGCTAACCCTGATACTTGGGCTCGCGCTCACGTTATCTTTTGCTGGAGCTGCCGTAGGCACGCTGAATGTGATCTCGATTGCCTTCGGCATCCTGTTTGTCGGGATCGCGGTCGATTTTGCCATTCAGTTCAGTGTACGATACCGCCAGTCCCGGCTAAATTTTCCTGATCTGACGGAAGCCCTATGCCGGACGGCCTCCCGTTCCGGGTCGCAAATTCTCGTGGCTGCTGCCGCAACCTCTGCCGGCTTCTTATCTTTCGTTCCAACCTCCTTCATCGGGGTTGCTGAGCTTGGCCTCATTGCCGGGGTCGGCATGCTCATCGCGTTCGTCTGTACGCTGACATTCTTGCCGGCCGTGATCACGCTATTCCGGCCGCGCGGTGAGAATGCGCCGGTCGGATTCCGGTGGGCGGCAAGGCTCGATCCTGTTATCGCACGGTGGCGGTACCCGTTATTGGTCTTTTTTTCCTGCGTTGCCGTCCTAGGCTGCGTTATGGGAATGCGGATCACGTTCGATTCCGATCCGCTAGACACCCAAGATCCCAATACCGAGGCGATGCGAACCCTGCGTGATTTGATCAATTCACCAGTTACCAACCCCTATACGATCGATATCTTGCTGCAAAATGCCGGGCAAGTTCCCCCATTGGCGGAACAGCTGAAAAAGCTTCCAACGGTTTCACAGGTAGTCTCAATTGCCAGCTTCATTCCAGATCAACAGGACGAGAAGTTGACTCTGATCGCCGATGCCAACAACATTCTCGCGCCCACGATTGCCCCCGGCCAGCCCACCGCGCCGGTCACGCCAAACGATATCCGGGCGGCTGCCCGAACCGCCTTGGACCAAATAGATCCAGCGCTTAGCAAGCTGTCGCCCAACGACCCGCTCGCATCCATTGCCGGCGATCTAAGGGAGCTCGAGACCGCATCCGATTCGGTCGTTATGGGGGTGAATTGGGCGGTCACGCGCTTCCTTCCGATGGAGTTGGACAGGTTACGTGACTCACTCAGCGCGGGCCCAGTTACGCTTGAGTCGCTTCCGGATGACTTGAAACGCGATTGGGTATTGCCCAACGGCCGCGCGCGCGTTCAGGTTGTTCCTGCGGCCAACTCGCGAGATTCGCGCGGCCTACACCGATTTGTTAGTGAAGTAAGATCAGTAGCACCGGATGCCGGGGGATCGGCAGTAACGATTATCGAGAGTAGCGACACCATCGTAAACGCATTCCGGAATGCAGCCATTTATGCTGTTATTGCCATCGCTGTAATTCTACTGATAGCGCTGCGCCGCATTCAATATATGCTCATGGTCATAGCGCCTCTTATCCTTTCCGCGCTGATGACCGCCATCGTGATCGTGGCTCTCCACCGACCGTTAAACTATGCGAACATCATTGCCTTACCGCTCCTGCTGGGAGTCGGGGTCTCCTTCAACATCTACTTTGTTATGAACTGGCGCACCGGGCGAACCGATATTCTTGGCTCGGCGACCGCGCGCGCAGTGCTGTTCTCCGCTCTGACAACTGGCACGGCGTTCGGCTCGATTGCAATTTCTGCTCACCCCGGTACTGCGAGTATGGGCGAGTTGCTCCTGATCAGCCTGGGATGTACCCTGGTCGCAAGTATGATATTTGAACCCGCGTTACTGACCGCCATGCCCCCTCCGGTGCTGCCCCGCCGGCGACCGGTGATCGCTCAGCAAACGGGTTGAATGGGCAGCTGTTTACAACCCTACGAGGCCGCGGGCGTAATCCGAGGCATCGAAGGGCCGCAGATCGGTCGCCTTTTCGCCCACCCCGACCGCATGCACGGGCAGCTTGAATTCCTCCGCTAAGGCGACAACGATGCCGCCTCGCGCGCTGCCATCCAGCTTGGTTACGATCAGGCCGGTGATCGCGACCATTTCTTTGAATACCTTCACTTGCTGAATCGCATTCTGTCCAGTTGTTGCGTCCAGCACCAGCAGCACGGAATGCGGGGCTGATTGGTCCAGCTTTTTCAGCACGCGGATAATCTTGCGCAGCTCATCCATCAGCACGGATTTATTATGCAGCCGGCCCGCGGTATCGATCAGCAGCACGTCGGCGCGCTCCGCACGCGCCCGCTCGAGTGCTTGGTAGGCAAGCCCGGCCGCATCCGTGTTCGGCGGCCCAGCAATCACCGGCGCACCAACCCGTTCCCCCCAAATCTGCAATTGCTCCACCGCTGCTGCCCGGAAAGTATCTCCAGCAACCAGCACCGGGCGCATTCCGGCCTCTTTGTATTGCAAGGCGAGCTTGCCGATAGTCGTGGTTTTGCCGGTGCCATTCACCCCGGCAATCAGGACCACATGGGGCTTGAGGGAAGGGTTGATCTCAAGCGGCTGGGCCAGGGGCGCCAGGATCTCGGCAATTTCATCGGCCA
>JAFAHH010000253.1 GCA_019237355.1 Acetobacteraceae bacterium
TCCAGCATAGGGCGATCCCCACCGGCAACAGGCCTAAGAGTAGAGCGCCGACCCAGCGGAGCGGGCGGGCCTCGTCGGAAGCCAGCGCAAAGAGGACGCCGACCCAGACCAACATTGGGATATAATAGTAACGAGCGCCGATGCCGGGGACGGTCATCAAAGGCCATTGCGGATCGGACACGGCCACTTGGGGCTGGAGCAGCGCCGCAGCAAGCAGGAGTGCTGCGAACAAACAGGCCTGGCGCAGCAAGCGGGAGCCCCGGTAAGCGCCCAGCAGCGCGAGCATCAACCCGGCAATGGTCATCAAAACCGGCGCGGTATTGTCGGCCCAGAGCGAAGTGGATCGCAGCCACCACATTGCGGGCTGCCCGAGCGCGGCTCCAAGCAGGATTTGCATCGATACGATTCGCGCGAGGGTCCGCGGCCCGGCGCCGAGTGGCCCATGGATACGGTTCGCGATGGTCGCCAAGAGCACCCCGCTCTGCACCAGAACCGCCACGAGCACGAGGGATAGTCGCGCGAAGGCCGCGGGATTTTCCCGATTGCGAAGAACCTGCCAGCCAGCGACCGGGAGGAGCATCAGGCAGAATGGTCCGGTGAGGCCGGAAAGGATCAGCACCGCTACATCGAACGCCCAGCTCCGCCAGGTAGTGGGAGGGTCGCTTACCAGAACCAAAAAGGCGAGCACCGTCAAATGCCACTGCCCATTTGTCAGGTTGGCGTAGACCTCGTCGCTGTTGGGCAGTCCGATATAGCCGAGCGCGAAGAGCCACCGCGCCCAGGAACTTGGCCAGGCGCCTTGCATCCGGTGCGAGACCAGAAAGGCTGCGGGAAGCGCTTGGATCAGCAGGCCGGCAGCGGCGAAGATGGCCGGGGCCCGGGCGATCGGGAATAGCTGGGCAAAAAGTCCCACTGCCCGCGAGAGGAACTGCAGATAGCCTGCATGGGGCCTGAGCAGGCTGCCCCAGCCAAGGTTGTACGCGTCCGGGAACCAGACCCAGCCATCCTCGGCCCAAAAATCGGCATGCAAGAGAACCGATGGCCGCCGCATCAGAAGCAAGGCGATGAACATGACGAGCACTGCGACGGCGATGGCCGGCCGCTGAGTGTCTGCGAGGGAACTGGCAAGAATGCGGCGACGCGAGCCGGTGCTCACCGCGTCACTTGGGGGGCGTGCGTTATGCATCCGTGCTTTCAAACATTGAGGCCAACCGAGCCGACAGTGACGCGCGTGCCGGGTAACCTCCCAGACCAGGACAATCAAGGGGACGCTGACCAGCAGCGCCAAAATAAAAGGCGGTACCCCCGAGTTGGTAATCCTCGCCGAGCCCGTACCGCCAAAGCCCCGTCCCCGGCACCCGTCGCGGGATGCCAGGGTGAACCGCCGCGCGTGCGCAAACTTTGTTGGGTGATGCGCTCCAGCGCTTTCAGGCGAGCGAGTTGATAATCTCGCGGTAGGCCTGTTCGGGGAACGCCTTCAGTGTCTTAGTCCGCACATTGCCGGCTCTACCAAGCATCAAGGTAAACCGGGCCGCGATGGCATCGTCTGGGGCTTCGTAGATCACGATTGTATCGTATTCGCCCATCGTCATGTAGAAGGCCTGGAACCTGCCGCCCATGTCTTCGAGCAGTTTCCTGGCCGTATCGAACCGCCGGGGCGAGTCATTTACGGCGCGCGCCCCCTGGTCAGTCCAATTGGCGAGCATGATATAGGTCGTCATGGCACATTTCTTCCCCTGATCCTCTTTGCCGCCGCCAGTGATCTGCTTCAGCGCCAGCGATCAGTGGCGCGGCCCGAACAGCGCCAACTTTAGGGTAGAAACGGCGTAGAAACAACGGAGATAACGCTGAGTGCAATCGGGGTGGCGGTTGGGTCGGATTCGCCCCCAATTTGGGGCACATTGAGATGTCCTCGCAAACCCCGGCTCACCCGGCACGCCTGGTGCTCCCGTCCCAGGACTGTTGGCCAAAGCTGATGGGCGGCGCCCGCCCGCCTGCGCGGGAAGATGCCCGATTCTCGCGCGCATGGCGAAGATCGGCCTGATTACAGGACAGTCCTTCGATATCGGCAAGCTCGACCCGGCCGCACAGGCCGCGCTGAAGGACCTTGGCGCGTCATCGTTGCGGGACATTGAAGCCCACAAAGACAGCCTGGGGAAGATCGTTAATGGCTGGGTCCTCACCGAGCACCTGGGGATTTACGGAACGGACTATCTGAAACGGGCCGTCGTTGCGGCGTTCGGCTGGCCGGCAAACCGCGAGAGGGATGCCATCTATCCTTACACGGACGTCGATAGCTCGGGCCAGAAACTATCGGGCGCGCACAAATACACGCTGACGTTCGCCAAGGGCGAGGAACCTCCGGTCGGATGGTTTCTGGTCCATCACGATGTACGAGATCGACAAGGGATGGTGGTTCGTTCCAAATGCGCTGAACAAGTTCACCGTCAGTCTGCGCGATAATCTGAAGCGCAATGCCAATGGTTCGGTGACGCTCTACTTCCAGAACGAGTCGCCTGGAAAGGACCAAGAGAACAACTGGCTACCCGCGCCGAAGGGGCCCTTCGTCCTGATGCTGCGGATGTACTGGCCGAAGGAGAAGTCCCCATCGATCCTCAACGGCACCTGGAAGCCTCCGCCAGTCGAGGCGTGTCTGAGGACAGGAACCGCCGGCCCGGCGCATGCAAAGCGCCGGCGCCCCGGGGCGATCAGACGGCATCGTAAGTAATGCTTGGCATCGCGCTCGCAATACGCAGGAACTCACGGCAGATGACGTGATGCGAACGAAGGCGCTTGAGAGCAGTTGGTCCCCTTTGGCTGTTCTCGTCGGTATGGCAACGAGCGAAGGGGCGCTTGCGCAATCCGCCCAGCCGGGTGAAGCACCGCAGGTGCGCCTGGATCTGCCGCCCGAGGCGGATCCCGCTCAGCCGCCGCCGGTTGCATCCGCGGAGGACGCAACCGAATTGGCCAAGAAGCTAACAAAAAAGACAGGCCAAACTGCTCATCGAAGCGGAAAATCGCCACCGGCCCGGAGCAGTCAGATCGGTGATCGAGTTTTTGCACGAATATGGCTATGAAGGGCTGTTCCTATTTGACGGGAGCCTGGTCCCATTCAGCAAT
>JAFAHH010000525.1 GCA_019237355.1 Acetobacteraceae bacterium
CCTTCCCACTCGCGGACCGCCTCATGGCTAAACACCATGCCGCGCAGGGCAAACATCTCGGGCAGGTCGCGCAGGCTCAGCTTGTAGCGCAGGCGCCAGAGCACCACGAGCGCGATGACGTCGGACGGGTATTGGGCCCGGTTCAGCACAGTGCCGCTGCGCTCGTTGAACTGCTTCCCGCACTGGCGGCAGCGGAACCGCCGATAGCCCTGGCTAGTGCGCTCAGATCGCTCGGTAACCGCCGCCGAGCTGCACCCGATACGCCGCATTCCCGTCCGCCCCGCCCATGCGTGGTGGCCTATACCCGGGCACGTTCATGCCAGACCCGTTGGCGCGAGCCCTGACAGAACCCAGATATAGACGTTCAGCGCGGCTCCTTGTCGAAGGGGCGAACAGTGAGCACGATGCTCGCCGTCACTCCTATGACGCGCCCACCCATTCGCCTGAGGCGGGGTTGAAACCATAGCTGATACGCGATGGCATCGGTGCGTCCTCTATGGGGGGTCGTAGAATCCGTGCAACAACTGGGCGCGCTGCCGCGGGGCCGGATTGGTTTCTGACTACCAGATCAGCAGAAATAGCCCACGCACCTGTTTGGCGAAGGCGCGCAAACGGCTCGTGTGGGGAGACGGTATAAGGGTCATGCTTCCTTCCTTTCGGGTTGCGGTGATACGTCACTCTTATATACGCATATGCGGATCTAGAACCCGATTTACGTCACGCTATCATGACCGACGCGTCTTGCCAAGACGTATTTACGGATTTATAACCGGATTTATGTACGCGATCATGACCCACGCACCTTGGCTAGACCCGTCGGGACTAGTCGGAGGAGGCTAGCGTCAGCCGCATTGCCTGCCCGCCCGCATCGCACTGTCGACCGAGTGATCGGGATCCTCGAGACCGTGTCCTTGAGCCCGCGCGGCGTGACTTTGGCCGAGCTGGCAGCCGCCCTGGACGCCGCGAAGAGCTCCGTTCAGGAGCTGACCAACGGACTTCTCGCCCGCGGCTATCTCATTGAGGAGGAGCGCCGGTTCCACCTCGGACCGGGGCCGTTCATACTTGCCTCGCGCGCGAACAAGCTGGCCGCGCTGTCACTCGATCACCAGTTCGTGGCCGAGCTGGGCAAGATCCTCGGTTGCACGATCCTTGTCGGGGTACGCGTCGGGGACGCCATCGTCTTCACCGACTATGCGGGTGAACAGTCACCCAGCCTGACGTTCGTCGCGCGCACCCATGCCCGTCGCCCCTTCTACACGAGCGCTGCCGGAAAGACTCTGCTCGCCAACGTCCCCGATGACGAGATGTACCGCCTCCTCGACCTCGCTAGTCCGGAGCAGGCAGGCGAGGTCCGGCAATTCCTAGCTGAGCTCCCCGAGATCCGCTCCCGCCGACTCGCCTTTAACCGCGGAGCTACGTTCGCAGACGCGTTTGCCGTGGCCACGCCCCTGTTGGCACCCGACGGTAGTCTGATTGCGGCGATCAGCGCAGCCGTCGACGCCGCGGAAGCTGATAGTCTCGATGATGTCGGCGAGGAGCTCAAGAAGGCAGTTGCCACTCTCGGCCCCCAATACGGCCTCACCCGCGCTGAACAAGCTGAACAGCGAGTGGAGCACCCCGCTTGGAACTCTGACCAACCTGGTGGCAGCGGCCGTCTAACCGAACGTGGCACTCAAGAGTCGTAGCCAACCTGGCGGATGGCGCGGCCTCGCGGGCGATCCGGCCGGCGTCGTAGTCGCGTACGAGGAGCTGCTCACGACTGTTTGCGGTGCTCGGACCTGACCAACCCAGACAGCCTCACATCGCCAGCGCCTCGCCCACTGACGCGGCCTGGCCGGCAGCTGAGCAAGGCTGCGTCGTGGTCCGCTGCGGGTTGTTACGCTCCGATCCACATTCGCTACTCTGACCGACTCTGAACCTCCCTGAATTTCCATATTGACCTTTTAGTCGACATGACCTATTAGGGCAATATCAATTACGGTCTTCTTAGATGGGGTTAGGAAGCGCAAATGCCGAACGAGATCAGAAGCAGCAGCCGTTTAGAAGATACCCAAGTCGCTATCGGCGCAGGGCCTATCGGGCTCATGAGGCGCGCCAGAAGTCAGGGCCCTTTCCTCCGCGAGCGTGCGGTAAAGACCATCGAGCATCTAACGCCAGAACGCGTGTCTGGCTACGTGGCTGGGGGATAACGAATGATAGATCTGGATGAATTATGGCGGGCCGTTGATGCGTATTGCGTTGAGAAC
>JAFAHH010000623.1 GCA_019237355.1 Acetobacteraceae bacterium
ATGGCTTGGGATGCCGTGGCGGAGTTGAAGGAACTGGCGCAGGAATGGTTCCTTGGCACGACCAAACAGGGCCATGTCGGAACAGTCCTCGGCGCCACAGAGTATGGCACAGAGGGCGATCACCAGGATCTCGTTGAGTGCGTGCCGTGCGTTATCCTCGCGCGGGTCCTCCAGTTCGGCGAAGCAGGCGGCAAACCGTTCCATGGGGCCTCCAGGGACGAATCCCATGGTTCGAATCGATTTCGGGGCCGCGCCGCAACCGGGATTTTGGCGGCAATGTCAAATGCGATTCCCCTGCCGTGCTGGCGCATCCCTATGGCGTACCCTCGCCCTATGCCCTATGAAAGCCACCTTGTGCGGCGCGTGTGGACGATGCCCTTGATCCCGAGCGTCGGCAGCAGCCTCACGCCGCGGCAGGAACTGCATGGGCCCATCGGCTCCGCAAGCCAGTGGGCACCCGCGCAAACCCGCAGTCCCGCCTTCACATTGCCTTATCTCCACGTTCCGGCGCACGGGACGATTATCCCGCCCTGAATTGACGCGCGAGCGGGCTATCCCGCAGACTGCCCGCAATCGCTGACCTGGTGAAGTATGAACACTGGCGGCGCACGTCTGGGAGATCGTCCATGCACCACCCCTTCACCCACCGTCTGCTGCTGCTTGCCTCCGTCGCAGCGTGCCTCGCCTGGCTCGGGCCGCAACCAGCCCTTGCGCAACGCGATAACGGTCCGATTAAGATTGGCGTTGTCAGCGAATTTGCCGCCGTCGTTGGTGAGGCGATCGCCAAGGGCGCCGAACTCGCCGCCGCCAACATCAATGCACATGGTGGCATCAACGGCCGCAAGTTGGAGATTATCGCGTACGACGATCACTCCTCCGCTGCCGAGGCTGTTCGCGACTTCCAGCGCCTGGCAGAGCAGGATCATGTTTCCGCGATAATCACGACGTTCATCAGTGAAGTGGCGCTAGCAATCGAGCCCTGGGCTGCTCGGCTGCACATACCCACGTTAACCCCGGCTGCCGCCAGCAACCTGATCAGCAAGCAGGTTCATGACCGCTACAGTCAATACAAATACATGTTCGAGGGCTGGTTCCCTTCGCCCATCCTTGCACAATCGGTTTGCGATTCTTCACGCGACACGTTGGTTAAGGAGTTGCATCTGTCCACCGCCGCCATCGTCAGTGAGGACGCGGACTGGACCAAGCCCCTGGATGCCACATATGAGAAATGCCTGCCCAAGGCGGGGTTAAAGGTTGTTGATTTCGTCAATTTCAATCCGGATACGACCGACTTCACTCCCATATTCAACCATATCGAAGGCAAGAACCCAAACGTCATGATTATGGGCATCGCGCATGTCGGGGTGCAACCGACTGCGCAGTGGTATTCACAGCGTGTGCCCATAGCGATGGCGGGCATCAACGCTCAGGCTAGTAATAATACATTCTGGAAGGACACCAACGGTGCCACCGAAGGCGTGATTACCCAGACGGGTTCGGCGCCGGGCGTTGCACTCAGCCCCACCACGCTCGCGGTCCAGAAGGCATATGTGGATAAGTACCACAATTTCCCGGCGTTTACTGGTTTCACAGCCTACGACGGCACGATGGCGTTTGCCGAAGCGATGAAACGCGCCAACTCCACCGATCCGGATAAGGTTGTCGCCGAGATGGAAAAGACAAAGTTCGAAGGCTCTGTCGGCCACTATGAATTCTATGGCCGCACTGACGAGTTTACTCATGCGCTGAAATACGGACCTGGCTACGCCACCGGCATCTTCGTTCAGTGGCAGAATGGCAAACAGGTCTGCGTCTGGCCGACCGACAAGTGCACCAACAAGCTTGAGTTCCCCAGCTTCGTGAAACTGCCGCAGTAGTGCTGCGTCCGGCCATCGGTCGCTGCCCATAGATGATCGGACTGCAGATCCTGATCGACGGCTTCGCCATCAGCTCGCTCTACGGGGTGGCTGCCGTTGGTTTCACTCTGATGTTCGGCGTCTGCGGCGTGCTCAACCTGGCGCATGGCGGCATCATGGTTATCGCCGGGTTGATCGGCTGGTGGGCCGCGGTGAATCACAGCGCCGGTCCCTACGGCGGCGCCGTCATCGGCATCCTGGCTGGCCTGATCGCTTCGTATGTCACGTATTTCGCCGTCGTCCGGCCGCTGCAAAAATCCCGGGCAATCCCGCCTGAGGAACAGGAAATCTTCATCCTGACGGGGACGCTATTGTGGGGTATCATGATCCAGGTCGGGCTGGATTACCTATTCACCAACAATCCTGTCACGATGCAGGCACTTATACCCGGTGTGATGCACATCTTCGGCGTCCGCACCCCGCGTAACGAGGGTCTCATCGCGGTCGTCTGCTGGGCCGCAATCGGCGCCCTTTATCTGCTGGTCAACAAAACCCCCGTTGGTAAGCAATTGCTTGCCGCTTCCATCAACCCGCGCGGCCTGACGCTGCTCGGCTTTGAACTCTCCCACATCTACCTGATCGTCTGGACCGTCTACGGATTACTGGCGGGTTTGGCCGGCGTGCTGCTGGCGACCTTCTTCGGCGTCAGTTCAGCCAACGCCGGTTCGCTCACCGCCAGCGCTTTTACAATCGTTATTTTGGGCGGCCTGGGGAGCGTGCCGGGCTCGCTGATCGCCGCCTATGTCGTAGGGTATGCTGAAACAATCACCGCCTATCTGATTGCGCCTACGCTGCGGCCAATCCCCGCGCTGCTGATCCTCGTCATCGCTCTCTATATCCGCCCACAGGGCATCCTGGGGCGCCGCTGATGAGAACGCCGACCGGCTACGCCCTTGCGCTTGTGGCCGTTGCGATCGGCCTCAGCGCGCCTTTTTGGCTTGGCAATTACTGGCTCGGCATCCTTACCGTCGCGTTCTATTTCAGCGTCTTTGCCATGAGCTGGGACCTGCTGTTCGGGTTTGCCGGCGAGGTCAATTTCGGCCCTACCTTCCTTATCGGTCTTGGCGCCTACTCCGCCGGATTGATGAACAATGCCGGCCTCGGTATCCCGCTCTGCCTGGTTGGCGGCGCCCTCACCGCTATCGTCGGCGGCGTGCTTCTCGCGCTTCCCGCCCTGCGCCTGCGCGGCCCCTATTTCGGGTTGGTCACCTTGGTCGCGGTTCTGCTGTTACTCGACGCCATTGTTATTTTTGCCGGGATCACGGGCGGAGAGATCGGCATGATGGTGCCCTCAGTCCTGTCCGTCAGCGCTGTCACAAACTACTGGTATGCGCTCGGCTTCCTGGTAATCTCGGCGATTATTCTGTTCTTTCTGTCCCGCTCCTCGCTCGGCCTCATACTGCAGGCTACCGGCCAGGATCGTATCGAGGCGGCCGCGCTCGGTTTCAACGTCACCAAGTTCAAGCTCGCTGCCTTCTGCATCAGCGCCCTGTTCTCCGGCTTGGCCGGCGCCATGGTCACCTTCTACCAGGGTACCGCTTCGGTCGATCAGATGGTCGATCTCTCCATTGCTGTGCAGATCATCATCGCGGTGGTGTTCGGTGGACGCCGCACTATTCTCGGCGGCATTCTTGGCGCCCTGTTCCTTATTCTGTTCCAGCAGCTCCTGCTCCCGCTCGGACAGCTCAACACGTTTATCGTCTCCGGCATCGCGCTGCTGGTCATCATCTTGTTTCCGGATGGCGTCCTCGGTTATGCGCTGCGCCTGATGGAGAGGCGCACCTGATGCTGATGCGGAGCGCCCAGCCGCCGTTGAGAGTCGCGGGCCTCACCAAGCGATTCGGTGGCCTGGTTGCGGTCAGGAATCTCGGCTTCGAGATACACCGTGGCGAAATTCTTGGTCTGATCGGGCCCAACGGTTCCGGCAAATCGACCGTTATGAAACTTATTATGGGCGTGGAGCGCGCCACCGCTGGGCGCATCGTTCTGGAAGGCACAGACATCGCCGGCTGGCCCACCCATCGCATCGCCCAGCACGGCATCGGCATCGTGTTTCAGCACTCGCGACCGCTGCATCGGCAAACGGTTCTCGAAAACATCAAGCTCGCGTTGCTCCCCGACTCATTGTTCAAGCTCGTCGCCGAGCCGCACGTGGACCGCCGCGCCCGCGACATTGCCATTCAGGTCGGCCTCGAGGCTGTCATGGACCGCCGCCCGCCAACCCTGCCGTTCGCCGACCTTCGCCGCCTGGAGATCGCCAAGGTCCTCGCACGTGATCCGAAGGTCGTGCTGGTGGACGAACCCTTCGCCGGCCTTACCTCGGCCGAGATTGCCATGTTCTCGGAAATCATTGACGGTTTCCGACGCGAGGGGCGCGCCGTGCTGCTGGTGGACCACAACGTGAAGAGTGTGGCGGCTCTGGTTGACCGCGTACTCGCCTTGTACCTCGGGGAATATGTCGCCGAGGGCACGACTGAGCAAGTAATGACGATGAGACCGTCCGTCGCGTCTATCTTGGCGGCCGGATAGAGGCCCACCCGCGCAAGGAACTCGACGCCCGCGCGGGCGAACCG
>JAFAHH010000653.1 GCA_019237355.1 Acetobacteraceae bacterium
GGCACTCTGACCAGAGTAGAGCCCAGTTGACGAACCAGGCAGGCTGGCCCTGTGCATAGTCAGCCTGCTCGGCCTCGGAACTGCGCGCTGGTTTTGCGGCGGTATTGCGGCGAGGCCCGGCCGGCAACAACGATGATCGCTGAGGGCCTATCCGGATCTGTTACGAAAATCGCGATTGAGGCCACCGCGCGCAGGTCTGACAGTGAGGGCAGGGGAACTCTCTGAGGCATTTCGGGATCATCTCGCGTGTGTTTCCAATTGAAGATGAGTGCCGCGAGCGGATATTCCCTATGTTTATGTTAGGGTCACTCGATGGACAACATGACTCGTTGGCAGCTTCAGGCATGCAGGGCGGCAATGGCTAGGTGAACCATTCCCGAGCAGATACTCCTCCCTGAAGCTCCCTGTGTCGTCGCCGGGCAGGGGCAGGCGGCGATTCTTACCCTCGACGGTGAGCTATTTACGCTGAGATCGGAAGAGGCATCCGGGGTCGTGCGCGCCGGGCCGCCGCCGCTACTGATTCATGCTCCCGCCACCCTCAGGCGGCTCGGGTTGCGGCCTATGCCTGCATACGATCTGCTGGAGCTGTTTGCTTTCGTCTTGCCCGCCCGAACGGCGGCCCCCACAGCACGCGGGCTCCACTTGGCGCTCAGCCTTGAGCCGCCGGAAGGAGGGCTGGAATCCCAGGCTGCTTCACTGCCTGGTATTGCCGAGCGTTTGCTGCGTCGGCTGGCAAGAGGGCGCGAGACGCCCCTGAACCGCCAGGCGGCCGGGCTAGCCGCAAGGATGGGGCAGGCGGGCTGGAGCTGGGCGCCTCTCGTGTGTGCCGCGCTCGGGAAGCCAGCGGCAAAGCCCTCCGCCGATGCATTCCGGGTTTGGAAACGCTTGCCGGAATGGGAGGACAGTGCCCCGCTCGCTCCGCCGGGCTCGCAGCCTGTTTCGGAAGCCGAGGCCCGGGCTCGGCTGGCCCGCATGCTGGGGCCGTACGCCGAGCATCGGCCGGGTCAGGCAGATTACGCCGCCGCGACAACGGCCGCCTTCGCTCCTCGCACTCGCCGCGGCGATCCGCACCTCGTGCTCGCCGAAGCCGGAACCGGCACGGGTAAGACCTTGGGTTATATCGCCCCAGCAAGTCTGTGGGCAGAGCGTAACCAGGGTGCCGTGTGGATCAGTACTTACACACGGCACCTGCAGCGGCAAATCGAGGCCGAACTCACCCGTTTATTTCCCGACGCCAACGAGCGGCGGCGCCGTGTGGTGATCCGGAAGGGCCGCGAGAATTATCTTTGCCTGTTGAACCTTGACGAAGCGATCTTTGGCGGAACAGCGAGCCCCATTCCGCTTGGACTGATCTGCCGATGGGCGCTGGTCACGGAGGACGGTGACCTTCAGGGGGGCGATCTCCCCGGTTGGTTTGCCGAGCTTTTTGGAGGTTCCGTGCTCCCCAACCTGGCCGACCGCCGGGGAGAGTGCATCCACGGCGGTTGCTCGCATTATCGGCGCTGTTTCGTCGAACATACGATCCGCCGTGCGCGGAGGGCCGAACTGGTTGTCGCGAACCATGCGCTGGTGATGGCGCAGGCGGCTTGGGGCGGGCTCGATGATGCGTATGTCCCCGTGCGGTACGTCTTCGACGAGGGCCATCATCTTTTCGATGCCGCGGACGGGGCGTTCTCGGCCGCTTTATCGGGATTGGAGTGTGCGGAGCTTCGGCGTTGGCTACTCGGGCCCGAAGGGGGGCGCTCGCGAGGGCGCGGCCTGCGCCGCCGGGTCGAGGATCTCCTGACCGGCCACCCCGCCCTTGAAGCCCGACTCGAGGCGATCCTACTTGCGGCTCGCGCTCTGCCTGGCATCGGATGGGCTTTGCGCCTCGAGGAAGACACACCGGAGCTTGGTGGGATCGAACCCGGCCGGCCCAACCCGGCGGAGGCATTCCTGGGGCTACTCCGGCGGGAGGTTCTGGCCCGAACTCCGGGCGCAGCGCTCGGACAGGAGAGTATGGAGGCCGAGATTTTCCCTGTATCGGCCGACACCGCGGAGGCTGCGGCTAGGTTCGAGCGTGCCCTTGGCCGTATCGCAGAACCACTTCGTGCCTTGGCGGACGGGTTCGCCGCCAGGCTCGAGGCCGAGGCTGAAGAGCTCGAGGACTCCACCCGCGCGCGCATCGAGGGCGCATGCCGCTCCATCGAGCGCCGGGCTTTGAACCGGCTAACCGCCTGGCGCGAGATGCTGGGCCGGCTCACCGAGCCAGCACCAGTGCCAGGAACCCGGCCGCAGCATCTCCTATTCGCCCATATCGAGCGCCGGCCCGCGGGCGATCGTGACGTGGCGCTGCTCCGGCACTGGCTGGACCCCACCATTCCGTTTGCCATCACTTTGGCCCAGCCAGCCCATGGGTTGCTCGTCACTT
>JAFAHH010000194.1 GCA_019237355.1 Acetobacteraceae bacterium
CGCCTTCACTCTCAATGCAGTCAACTTGCCTGCCATGGCATCATCCCAGGTCCCAAACCCGGTCCCATAATGCGGCTAGGATTGCCATGGTCAACATCAGACGGGGCGGGACGATTACTCCAGTGGCGCAGTAGTTTAGCAAGACAGCCGGGCGTTCACGGGCATCCCGACTCGTCCAGGTTCTACGGACCTTGGCTCCACCAAGGTTAGCGGCTGGGCGGCTTGGTGGCGATAGCGCTTACGATCTGATCGATTTTTTGGTCGATTTGCCCGATCCTCTGCTCCACCTGCCCGATCCTCTGCTCCACGTGGCCGATTTTCTGATCGATCTGCCCGACCCTCTGATCGAGCCGGGTCACTTGATCCCGGAATTCGCCTATTTGGCCGCTCAATTCACCAGCGCGGGTCCATAGAGCCATTTGGCTGCCAAGAAGAAGCACCAAAATGCCTACCGCGATTTGGACGCTGGTAGTGAGCCGGGCCAGCCTGGTTTCGATGCTGCCCAGGCGGTTCTCATAGCTGGCTACCTCTTCGGCGGCTTTGCTTGCCTTTTCTTCCGACGCCCCGGCTTCGATCAGCGCATCGCGCAGCGCCCCAAGCTGCAAAGCCATCGGCTGCTCCATGCTCGGTGCGGTTTTATAGTGCTTGTGGCTCGCTCCGGTAAAGGTGTGACGCCTCTGGCGTAGAACGTAGGATCTGCCTCTCGCTGCTCGCTGTATTTTTCGGCTGAGCTGGGGTAATCGCCAGTCGATTCGTTTTTAAAACCCGAGACACACGGCCAGCGGCTAACGGCGACCAAGCCGAGCGTCGCGAGAATGCCAATGACACGGCAATCATGAGCGACGCTGACCGCGCTGAGCTTTGGCAGAAGGTCCTTGACTGGATTCGTGTCGCTGCGAACGATCGGCGGATTGCGGACCTCTGCCCCGAAGGGCTGCCCGTCCGCTCACACGTTATCGGCCTCTGTCGAACCAGCCCCTACTCTTGATCGCACTGCTTGCCCCCATGTCCAGCCGCTAATTTCGGGCATGTCGTCACCGTACCGGCAGATGTACTCCTTGTGCTCGATGAGCTTGTCCCGGATCGCCTGCTTGGCGTAGGCCGCTCGTGCACCGAGTTTTGGCACGCGGTCGATCACGTCGCTTACCAGGTGGAAGCGATCGAGGTCATTCCGCACGCACATGTCGAACGGCGTGGTCGTCGTGCCCTCCTCTTTGTAGCCGCGAACGTGGAGGTTGTCATGGCCTGTCCGGCGATAGGTAAGCCGGTGAATGAGCCAGGGGTATCCATGGAACGCAAAGATGATGGGCTTGTTGATGGTAAACAGCGTATCAAATTCGTGGTCCGAAAGCCCGTGCGGATGCTCGCTTTGCGGCTGTAGTTTCATGAGATCCACGACATTGATCACACGGACCTTCAGCTCCGGCGCATGCCGTCGCAGCAAGTCAACCGCGGCAAGCGTTTCCAGTGTCGGCACGTCACCGCAGCAGGCCATGACGACGTCGGGCTCATCACCCCGATCGTTGCTGGCCCACTCCCAGATTCCAACCCCGGCCGTGCAGTGCCTAACCGCCTCCTCCATCGTGAGCCACTGGGGCGCTGGCTGCTTGCCGGCGACCACAACATTGACGTAGTTCCGGCTGCGCAGGCAGTGGTCGGTCACCGAAAGTAGGCAGTTCGCGTCAGGTGGCAGGTAGACGCGTATGATTTCGGCCTTCTTGTTGACTACGTGATCGATGAAACCCGGATCCTGATGGCTGAAGCCGTTGTGATCCTGACGCCACACATGGCTCGAGAGCAGATAGTTCAGCGAAGCGATGGGCCGGCGCCAAGCAATGTGGTTGCAAACCTTCAGCCATTTGGCGTGCTGGTTGAACATGGCGTCGATGATGTGAATGAACGCCTCGTAGCATGAGAAAAAGCCATGGCGGCCAGTGAGCAGATAGCCCTCGAGCCAGCCCTGGCACTGATGCTCGCTGAGCATTTCCATGACGCGGCCCCCGGGAGCGAGGTGGTCGTCGAACGGATAGGTCTCGGCGACCCACTGGCGATTTGTAAGCTCGAACACGTCCTGCCAGCGGTTCGAGTTATTCTCGTCCGGACTGAAGAGCCTGAAGTTTCGTTCCTCCATGTTGAGCTTCAACACGTCGCGGAGGAACTTGCCCATGATGCGGGTGGCCTCCGCGGTCACGGTACCCGGAGCGGACAGTTGAACGGCGTAATCCCGGAAGTTTGGAAGCCGTAATTCTCGAAGAAGCAGGCCGCCATTGGTGTGCGGGTTGGCGCTCATGCGACGGCTGCCCCGCGGGGGAAGCTCCGCCAGCTCGGGCCGAAGGCGCCCGCTTTCGTCGAAGAGCTCCTCGGGATGATAGCTTTTCATCCAATCTTCGAGAATGCGAACGTGCGACGGGTTCTCGTGCATTTCTCCCATCGGGACCTGGTGCGCGCGCCAATAGTCTTCGGTGCGCTTGCCGTCGATTTCTTTCGGGCACGTCCAACCCTTGGGGGTGCGCAGTACGATCATGGGCCAGCGTGGGCGTCTCGTGAAACCATTCCGATAGGCTTCCACCTTGATGCGCCGGATCTCTTCAATCACGCTGTCTAAGGTGGAAGCCATGAGCTCGTGCATCTTTTTCGGCTCATG
Organism: Acetobacteraceae bacterium; assembly: GCA_019237355.1. GTDB lineage: Bacteria > Pseudomonadota > Alphaproteobacteria > Acetobacterales > Acetobacteraceae > JAFAHH01. Next base: position 2,645 of record JAFAHH010000194.1, read on the forward strand.
CCCCTCGACGAAGTACGGCGTGTATCCATACCCGCCTAAGAGCTGATCCAGCTCCTCTTGAGTGATACGGGCGAGCACGGTGGGATTCGCGATCTTGTAGCCGTTGAGATGCAGTATCGGCAGGACCACGCCATCGGTGACCGGATTGAGGAATTTGTTGGAGTGCCAGCTTGTCGCTAACGGCCCTGTCTCCGCTTCGCCATCGCCGACGACGCAGGCGACGATGAGATCTGGGTTGTCGAACGCAGCGCCGTACGCGTGCGAGATGGAGTAGCCAAGTTCGCCGCCCTCGTGAATCGAACCGGGCGTCTCCGGCGCCACGTGACTGGGGATGCCGCCCGGGAACGAAAACTGGGTGAAAAGGCGCTTCATGCCTTCTTCGTCGGGAGATATGTTCGGATAGACTTCGCTGTACGTTCCCTCTAGGTAGGCGTTCGCAACCAAGCCGGGTCCGCCATGACCGGGGCCCGTAATGTAGATCATGTTCAGGTCGTTCTTATTGATGATCCGGTTCAGGTGGGCGTAAATGAAATTGAGACCTGGCGTGGTGCCCCAGTGGCCCAGGAGCCGCGGCTTTATGTGCTCTTTCGTCAGCGGCGCCTTGAGCAATGGGTTGTCGTAGAGATAGATCTGGCCCACCGAGAGGTAGTTTGCGGCCCGCCAGTACGCATCGATCAGCGTTAATTCCTTTTCCGAGAGCACGTTTGCCATGAAAGCCTCCTGTTCGGGTTTCCGCGTCGCTCAGACGCGCATTGCAGGCCAATCCTTAAGTCGAGTCCGATCGCTCGCAGCCCGCCTTTGAATCACCACCCCGCTCCCACGCGCGCTTGCGAGACATGGAGTTCATCCGTTTCCGGTTGCAAAACGGGTGGGAGCATTCAGCCAGGCCGACCGAATTTGTTCACCCGCTTCGCCTGCGGTCTTCAAGACAGGTTTACCTCTCAAGTGTTTGCGAGACCGACGACGATTTCGTTAGCAAGTGGGCGGCCTGCGGCGAAATCTGAGATGCTTGCGAGAGTAGTCTGCAAAATGGTTGTTAGGGCCTCGCGCGTGAAAAATGCCTGATGCCCCGTCAGGATCACGTTTGGGAAAGAGACCAGGCGCTGAATTACGTCGTCCGGGATCACTGTGCTGGACAGATCCTTGAAGAAGAGAGAGGCCTCCTGCTCATAGACATCAAGCGCCATTCCGCCGAGTTGACCAGACTTGAGCGCCTCGATAGCCGCTTCGGTGTCGACAAGACCGCCGCGGCTGGTGTTGATCAAGAGCGTGCCCCGTTTCATGCCGGCCAATGAGCGGGCGTTAACTATGTGATGCGTTTCCGGAGTCAACGGACAATGCAGAGAGATGACATCCGCCTCAGCCATCTCGTCGACCCCGACATACCGACCCCCGATCTTTTCGAATTCTGGCGAGCGGCGTGCGTCGAAGCCGATCACATTGCAGCCAAATCCGGCCATGATCCGGGCAAAGACCGTGCCGATTCGACCAGTTCCGATCACGGCCACCGTGCGGCCAAACAGATCGAAGCCCATGAGACCGTCAAGTTCGAAATTACCCTCTCGCGTGCGGTTGTAGGCTCGTGGAATCTTTCGATTGAGCGCGAGGAGCAAGCCCACCGCGAATTCAGCCACGGAGTTCGGAGAATACTCGGTGACCCGCACCACTTTGACGCCAAGCTCGGTAGCCGCTTCAACGTCAATGTGGTTAAATCCGGTAGAGCGTGTTGCGACAAGCTGAGTACCGCCAGCAGCGAGACGTTTAAGTACATCGCGGTCAACTATATCGTTGACAAAGACGCTGACGACCGGGAACCCTACTGCCGCAGACGCTGTGCTCGCTGCCAGGAGTGCGTCAACATAAACGAGTTCGTGACCGTGACTGGCGTTTCGCTCGTCAAGCAGTTTGCGCTCGTACTTCTCTGCACTGAATATTGCGACCCGCATTCTCAATACCATGGCGGCTTATTGGCAGCGGCGACGTCGCGCCGCCGCCGACATTTCCGCGGCAACACTGTTCACGGTCGTACCAATGCCGCGAGTTGAACAGGAAGCATCGATCCGCAGCCGTCCCAGATCCTCGCTTCGTCCATCGATTGCTCCTCTTCTGATTATAAATGGGAGGCGCTCTTCCGCGCCTCGCGGGGCCCGTTGCGATTAGGCCAGGATCTGGCGATAACCTGTCGGAGTGAGGCCCGTCGCTCTCCGGAAAGCTGCCGTGAAGGCACTCGTTTCGCTATATCCGATATTTAGCCCGATCTCGGTTATCGAGAGCGCAGGCAGTGCCAGCAGCCGCTTTGCGTTCTCGATTCGGCGGTTCCTATGATACCTGTGCGGCGGTATTCCGAATGATTGTTTGAATGCCCGGCAGAAATGATGAGGGCTCAGGCGCGCGAGCTTCGCGAGCATGGTGAGCGAGATTTCCTCGGAAACATTGGCCTCTATGTACTCGACCGCGATCCGCTGCTGCCATGCTGCAAGCCCACCGCGGGCCGGGAGCTCAGCCGCTGCTCTTCTGCCCCCCAGGCGCATTATCTCATGGATCAGCACTAGGGCGATTGCTTCAAGGTAAAGACGCTCCTCTGCCCCCGCGTTCTCAATTAGCGCCTTGAGTTTTGTTGCTGTGAGCCACAGGGCCGTATCTTCGAAGAAAACTCGCGGCGCAAAAGAGATTTCCGCCACCGCCGGCTCGAGTGGAGGCTGGAACTTAGCCGTGTCTATGTGGAAATAGGTCACCCTAGTGGGACCGCGCGGAATGCGCCACTCCCGGTATCCGTGCCCTGCTGGAACGAAAGTCAGCTTTCGCCTGAGGTCCTTCAGGGTAGATCTCGGCAATCCTTCGATGATCGTCTCGCCGTCGGACCGGACGCCCTGCTCGTTCAGGACGAGGAGATGTAATGGAGCCCGAGAGCACGCCTCGATTTTCTCCGGCCGATTCGCCTGTACGATGTCTGCTGCCATACCAGGCCACGAGATCAGGGGGCGCCTAACAACCTCAGCCGGGGTAGGCTTCACCATGATCCAATCGGAAGTACCGTCGCGCGGATCCCTATCTACCGATCTGTTCGTCCGAATATCAATCCGGTTGATGATCATTCGCGCCCGCTACAGCATTCCGGGCGGAGTAGACCATGTTGCAAGGGCGTGCTGCATTGATCTGGATCAAAACGCGGTGTCCATTTGGCCAGATACTATTCGCAGCTCTCACAAAACTCTCGCAAAATCAGAGCAAATGCGCCAAAATCGGTGCGATACTGCCACCCAACAGATCGCGTGCGAGCGTCCTGTAGCACGATGGATGCTACCGCAGGTGCGTTGAGACAAGAGCTTGATACCAGCAGCCCCACTGCAGAACCGCATCGAAGCTGGCGCACCGGCGGAGCCGAGTGGGACCGAGCGCAGCCTGCTTGGGCTCAACTGGCTCAATCTCTTGGTTGCGGCGGTGCAGATGGGGTTCGGGCCGTTCCTCTCGGTCTATCTTACTGCCCAACTCTGGAATCCAGAGAATATCGGGTTCGCCCTCAGCGTCGGGACGGTCGCGGCCATGGCGGCGCAGGTGCCGGCTGGCGCCTTGGTCGACGCGATCCCGAGCAAGCCGCTCGCTGCAGGCGGCGCAATCCTGGCGCTCGCGGCCGCCGCGGTCACGATCGCGCTTATGCCCGTGCGCTTGGCGGTTGCAGCGGCTCTTGCTGTTCAGGGGGCCGCGAGTTGCGTGCTGACGCCAGCGATTGCTGCGATAACCCTGACGTTGAGCCATCAACACCAGCTTGGCGAGCGTTTTGGCTACAATGTTCGATTCGCCGCGATCGGCGCCGGCATCGCGGCGGCGCTGATGGGGGTGGTCGGTTACTGGTTCTCCCAGCGCGCGATCTTCTTCCTGGCGGCCGGCTTCGCAATCGCGGCTCTCGCGGCGCTGCGGGCCATTCACCCGGCCGATATCGCCGAAGCACCTTCACGGACAGATCACCTCAGCGCCGTGCCGCATCACAAGCGCACTGAGAAGCCGCAGCGGATGCGCGACCTTTGCGCCAACCGTGACCTGCTGATCTGCGCATTCGTGATGGCGCTGTTCCAGTTCGGCAACGCTGCGGTTTTACCCTTGGCGGCCAACGCGGTAACGCGCACCCACGGGCACTTGGCCGATCTGGTCATACCGGCCGCCATTACCGTGCCACAGGTGCTTACGGCTATACTGTCCCCATGGTTCGGGCGGTTGGCGCAAAGCTGGGGGCGCCGGCCGGTGGCGCTTATGGGCTTCGCGGCACTCCCTATTCGCGCGGCCCTGTTCGCGATTGATGACGGCCCGGCGCCCATGGTCTTCTACCAGGTGCTGGACGGGATCAGTGCTTCGGTAATCGGAGTGATGCTGCCGCTGGTTGTCGCCGACATCACCCGGCGCGGTGGCCGGTTCAATCTGGGGATGGGCATTGTCGGGCTTGCGGTCGGGCTCGGGGCGACGCTGAGCAATGCTCTCGGCGGGGCGATTGCCAATCAGCTCGGCCAGGTGCCGGCGTTTGCGGCGCTCGCCATGGCTGGGCTCGCGGCCTTTCTAGTGGTTTGGTTTCGAATGCCGAATACCGCCAAGCTTGGCAAGTAACTTTTAAGATGGAACTGGCTGTGGTCGTACGGTTCGGCTCATGCCGGGAGCCGCGGTATGAAGCTTTAAGCCGCAGATCGTCGCAATTAGAGTATCTGAGCGCCTTCAAGCTCGCGAGTTCCGCGCCCGGCCTTTGCCGCCAGACGTCAAACGTCTGCTCTTCGTTACGCTGAAGGCAGCGTCGGAGCGTCGGCTATCCTTCAAGTCGATAGTAACGAGCGGCCCCGTCATGCTAAATGCCGAAAACGGCGACAAAATGCGGTGATTTCACGAGACCAGGGTTTCGGTCGCACGGCAGCTGAATGACATTCTCGAACGCGATCTGAGTTGACAGCGAAGCCGGCATCTGGCACCAGAAGGAGCAGCGACCTGACGGAGATGGCTTAGGGTCTTCGAAAACCAAAAATATTGTGTCCAGATCTGATGGTACGGACTGTGTACATTTCTGTGCAAAACTTTCTGTTCAGGCAGTGATAGGATTGGCTTTTCTGTCCGGCTGCGGGGGTCGGTTCGGGCGCCCTTCATTCAATACTACGCTACTAATGCCCCAAGGTACCACCTCTGCATCGCAGCACAATCCTATCGCTGCAATGCCGGCAGTGTGCGATACCGCTCTGGCGCACGAGAGAGCCGAGACGACGAATCCGCTGGAGCGCAATTCATGTATTTGGGACTTAAAGCAAATTATAGACGATCGCTACTTACAATATAAGTCCACACTCCATCAGCTCGTGGCTGGAACCAATTCAGGGTGGAATTCCATGCCCGGTCCTCGGTTGGCAGTACACCCAGGACGGTAACGGCGTTGATTGCAGCCAGATCAATCCCGCGCATGAAGATATACTGCTCAGCCGATTGATCCTTCCGCCAGCTGAACCCAGTGTATAGCAGGTCTTATGACAGGAAATCAATGCGGCGGCGCGTCCGTTTTATTCTGGGGCACAGCCTTGTAAGCGATGTACGCGAGTTGGCTGACTGCCATAATCCCGATAAACCCGGGATCCAACGGTGGAAAGTGTAGGAGAGCTTGCGGTCCAGGCGTTGTGGTGGCCATAACATTTCCAAGACCAGCTGCGTATACTACCGTAAGAACCACAGTGAAAAAGAATTGCTGTACTTTGCTAAAGTCAACCTGGTCCGCATTTCCGGTATCATCACCGTAGAAGATATCACTCCACGCATGGTGGTTAAGAGGTTTAGTGTGCAGTGTTCCCTGATCGGCTTTGTTATCTAGGACAAGGGGGGCGGCCACAAACGCGCCTGTTGAAAGACCCAGCAGGATCCAAAGTTCGCTGGGAATGCTGAGATTTAAAGGGGTTTTTTGACCCCACACAGCGTTCAGCACGCCTTCCGTGATAGTTGCGGATATTACCAAGATCGTCCAGACGACTAGCTGCAGCCGCGAAAGGCTCATCTTGTTACGCTGGTCAACCAAAACGCCCCGCCAATCAACAATTGGGGGAACCTGGCCAATGATTGCAAAGCAGAGGACGATGAGAACTATCGTGATAAGCCATGGGAGGATCAGCCAGCCCGTTGCTGGTCCACCTGTTGACAATACTCCAGCCACCGAGTTGACGACAACTATTAAGGCAACCAGAAGCGCAAAACGGACTCGTGGCGGCAAGGATAACCCCATAGTGTTGGCATCCATTTAGTCAGGAGTTGCAGGTCACTTTCGCACCAGATACATTCTGGTTCTGGTCTGGGACTGACGTAAACTGTGGACCTAACCAAAGCTCGAAAAGCTGTGGCTTTAACCCAGGTTTTTGTGCATATCCGCCTATTCTTCGGCAGGTTAAGCCCGGAATAATAGCGGCTAGTCTTTGCGTCAATGTAGCTGCCTCATCTATGTCGGCAGGAAAAAAATACCGCACCTCGGATGGGCCTGCATACCGCCTTACCAACTCTATTCCAGGTGTGTCTACGTTGGAGGTTGAAAGGCGGCTTCGAATTTTCTCGGCACCGCCTCTCTGGTCCTCACGCGCGATTTGGATGAAAAGCCGCGGATGGCCTGGCAGAATCAAGGATTGTAACTCAGGAGAGGCGCTAATGGCTTGGGGGAAGGCCGCTGTAACCTGTGCTACCACCTGCGAGTTTGCGGCTGCTCCGGATGTTGCGGAACGTGTAACGATAATGAAGAGTCGGTTTTTCACTGGCTCTGGCAACTTCGCTGAGGATCTGTATGTAATCGGCGGCCGATGCAACCCGATTCTTATCGAGGTCTGTAGCAAGTCGTACCACTTCTAATATCTGTTGTTGTTGCACCTCCGACAAATGCTCGCGAAACTCCAGCCAACGCAGGAGTCATTCTGCGCCGCCCCCTAAAAAACCACCTACCAAGCCCGATAAGGCGGTCCAAAACGTAACTTGCCGACCAAGGCTGCTCATTGAGCGAGCATATGGTTCCTCTCCTGCTCAAACAAGCAATATCACATGAAGAGTCCGACTGGGAATGAACCGGAAGGGCTGGCACGGCCCTTCCGGTTGGGGTCCAACAATACCAGGATGGAGTTGCAACCCTGGCAGTAACACGCCAAAGCAAAACGCGCCTTATACAGCCCCCCTGATCGCGATGCGCCCTCTCAACTCACGGTCCACTCGAGAGCTGGTACCGCCATCAAGTCTTAATCCACCCGGGTGTGTCGGGCCTTAAGATTTGCAGGACATACCGATCAGGAATTGATCCTGGACACAGTTCTTTGGCCAGGGCGGAGTTCGTGCCGCTTGCCGCTGGCGAGAATCGTCATCGGGTCTCCCGCTTCGAGGATTGCCTCGAAGAGTTGCTTGTCCTGTTCGATTCGAATTGTGAGGCGGCGATTACGCCACTGAACCCCAAACCTCAGGCTGCGCCAATCCGCAGGCAGCTTGGGGTCGAGCGATATCCCGCCCTCCCGCAAGGATAGCCCCGCGAAGCCCAACACGGCCGTCTGCCAGATTCCGCCAAGGGCGGCGACGTGCAGGCCACCAGCGATTGTCACATGCGTGTCCGAGAGGTCGACCGCCGCGCCCCGCTGTAGGTAGTATAGCGCCTTTTTGGTGTACCCGAGCCGCGCAGCGGCAACCCCATGCAGGCCGGGGCTTAGCGAGCTGCCGTGGCCGCAGCGGGGCTCGTAGTAATCAAAGTTCAACGCCGCGCTGTCGCCAGGGAATTCCTCTGGAAGCAATGCTAGAAGCGCCACGACATCGGCCTGCTTGACGACTTGGCATCGTTGTGTTCGCTCTCGCCCAAGCACCAGATCCATCGGAACGGTGCGACCGGCGTAGGCAGCCAAGTTGATCGGTTCGAGCGCAAAGTAGCCCGCGAACTCCTCGTATAGTCCTGTCTTGGGATCGAAGCCCGTCAATATCGTCTCGGCGACGGTCCGCCACTGGTTCAGCTCCGTATCGTCCAGCTGCAGGCGCGACGATAGGTTTTCCCAGTGCTCCGGCCATCGTCCGCGTAACAATGCGGCGACATCGAGCGCGCGCCGGATGTTCCAGCGCGCCATGACGTTGGTGAAGGCGTTGTCATCGATATTCTCGTGATACTCGTCCGGTCCAATCACGCCGCGGATATGGCAGTGGTTGTCCGCTTCCGGCTGAGCGCGGCTTGACCAGAACCGGCCCGTTTCGAGCATGATCTCGGCGCCAGCTTCGAGCAGGAAGGATTCGTCCCGGGTCGCTTGCCAGTATTGCCAGACCGCGTAGGCGACGTCTGCGGTGATGTGCTGCTCCTGCTTGCCGCAAAGCACGGGGATGATCCGGCCATCTGGACCGATGACATGATCGGGTGTCGTCTCTGCGCCGGTATCGGCGGACTCCCAAGCGTACATCGCGCCGCGCCAGCCCATGCCGGCCGCTTTCGCTCGGGCGCCAGCCAAGGTGTGGAAACGGTACATGAGCAGCGCCCGGGCCGCTTCCGGCCAAGTGAGCGTGTAAAACGGCAGCAGGTAGATTTCGGTGTCCCAGAACACATGCCCATTGTAGTCGCTGCCGGTCAGCCCGCGCGCGCCGATCGAGACGCGCTCGTCATTCGGATTGGCGGCGCTGATGAGGTGATAGATGGCGAAGCGCAATGCTTGCTGCGCGGCTGGGTCTCCGGCGACCTCGATATCACCAACCTGCCACCCGGTTGACCAGGCCGCTTCGTGTTCCGCCAACACTGCTCGCCAACCGATCTGTTGGGCATGGGCGAGCTTGCTGCGCGCAACCTCGCCAGGGTCCGATTCTTTGGTGTCGCTCCGGGCTACGGCGACCAAACGTTCGAAGCGCATGACCTGGCCGGGGTGCGTTTTCCAGGTCCAGGACCACAGGAATGCGCCGGGTCTCCCTGGCGCTAGCTCCTGGCCGTCGATCAGCAGCGACGTTGCGCCGGCTATCGCGAGGCCTTTGCCGGAATACTTAGTGCGCCATACGCCGAGATTCTCTTCGAGCCGCTCGAGCCTGAGCCCGAGACTCGTTCCCTCGAGCGATGCCTCGAGCGTGACCTCGACCTGCCCCTCCTCAATTTCGAACTCGACGAGCTGGAACCCAAGCGCGCGATCGCTGAGAGAGACGAGCCGCAACGTTCGCACCCGCACAGCCAGAAGCGGCCCTCGCACCCAGCCCTTCGTGACCAACGCGCCCCGGCGCATGTCGAGTGAAGCGCGATAGGACGATACCTCCGCCGGGTGGCGTACGAGCGGTCTACCCGACAGCAGTATACGGACCTTCATCCAGTCTGCGGCAGGCACAAGGACGGGTATCGGCTGCTCGGGGCTTTGTATGTCGAACAACCCGGCCACGTAGGTGCGCGGCGGAAGGACCCAGCGCTCTCCGCGTCCCACCGTCCGTGTGGCTCTTACGCCCAGGAAGCCGTTGCTGACCGTGAGCCGCGACTCAAGCACGTTTTCCCGTAGCGGATCGAAGCCATCGACGGCTAGCACCCAAGCGGGCTCGACGGTGGGCTCGAGCGCGCATTCCGGGTCCGCTGGCCGGCTCATTTGGCTCGCCGGCAAAGCCGCCCATCAGCGAGTTCATCGATTGCGACTTCATCCAGGCTCGTCACCACCAGATCCGCCCCTGCCGCCCGCAATAGCGCCTCATCCCGAAGCCGGGCAACGCCGAGCGCCATCATGCCGCCCGCCCGGGCCGCCTCGACCCCGGCCGGCGCGTCCTCGACCACAAAGCAGTGTGTGGGTGCGGTACGTAGTTCCGAAGCAGCAAGCAGGAAAATTTCCGGGTTCGGTTTCCCCTGCCGCAACTCGCGTCCGCATACGTTGGCGCTGAAAACATCCAGCAAGGTTTTGCCGGAGTCGAGGCGGATCGCCTGCATCATGTGATTGGCGTTGCGGGAGGACGAGGCGACCGCCATAGGCCATCCCCGGGCCCCAAGCGCCTGGACGAAGCGAAGCGCGTCGGGGAAGGCAGAGAAACTCCCGCGTTCAATGAGTTCCTCGAGCCGTTTCTGCTTGCGCTCGGCATAGGCGGCGGCTTGCCGTTCGGCATCGGGAACACCCAATTCTTCCAGGACAGCACGGGCGCCGCTGAGGCGGGGTTTGCCCGCGACATGGGCTTGGTATATCTCGGTGGTGAAGCGTTCCGGTTCAGCAAAACCCTGGAGAGCCTCGCGCCAAGCACGCTCATGCGGCGACGCGAGCAGAACGCCGTCGACATCGAAAATTGCCGCGGTCAGCCTCCTCGAGGCGACCGCTGGCGGCCCTTCGGTCAATTTCAACTCGGACACGGGATATCTCCGCGAGCACTCGTGAGCATAAAATGGTCCAATCTCGCCGGCGCCAAGCAGGCGAATGATATAAAGGCGGAATTGCGGCAAAATCGCCCCATTCGCAGCAATTGCGATCAACGCTGGCCCCGAGGATTACCGGCTCTGGTATTTAGGTGCAGACCCGGTGTAAACTGCCCTGAGAGCTTCACCACCAAGCTCACCTTTGGGGTGAACGAGTGGGTGGGGTGAACGAGTGGGTGGGGTGAACGAGTGGGCGGGCTGGTTGACTAACGGCCCCTGAACTTCCTCGCAAGGAACACCGGGATGATCCATCATGTGCGGCTGAGGCCGCCGCCTCATGAATATCCGGCCGACGAATGGACCGCCATCGAAAAGGGCTTCCACCCAGAGTTCCTCGCCCAGCTCGAGACGATGCTGACGGTTGGCAATGGATATCTTGGCATGCGGGGCTGCCCTGAGGAGGGTGGACCGAATGCCGAAAATGGCACTTTCATCAATGGCTTCTATGAGATCCGGCCGATCGTTTACGGAGAGGAAGCTTACGGCTTCCCAAAAGTCGGCCAGACGATCTTAAATGTAACCGACAGCAAGATCATCAAGCTGTTCGTCGATGACGAGCCCTTCTGGCTGTCCAGTGCGAACCTGTTAAAGTGCGAGCGCCGGCTCAACATGAAGTCGGGGACGCTCGACCGCGAGATCTTGTGGGAAACGCCCGCAGGCAAACAGGTGCGGATCACATCCCGGCGTTTGGTTTCTTTCGCCCATAAGCACGTCGCTGCCATCTCCTACAACCTGGAGCTTCTGAACGCGAACGCTTCTGTGCTGATCTCTTCGGAGATGGCGGTCAGCCAACCGAGCGCGCCCACCAGCGGTGACGATCCACGGCAGGCAAGAGTTTTTAGGAGCCGGGTGCTGCATCACCGAGCCAGCTATGCGAAGGGCCGCCGGATCGTGCTATGCCATGCAACGGAAAAGAGCCGCATGACGCTGGCATGCGCGATCGATCATGCACTCGATGCTTTGTGCCCGCACGCCGAAAACGTCACCTGCGCGGAGGACTCCGGCCAAGTTGTTTTCACAATGGAAGCGTCGCCTGGCCAGCCAATAAACCTTGCTAAGTATATGGTCTACCACACGTCGCAGACGGCATCGGCTGAAGAGCTGTGTAATCGTGCTGAGTGGACGATGGACCGCGCGACCAAGCAGAGCTTTCAGCAACTGCTCGCCGAACAGCAGGAGTACCTGGACGATTTTTGGCGCCGCAGCGACGTCCGCGTCAAGGATATTAGGGAGGACCGCGTCAAGCGCAGCACGGTCGAGATCCAGCAAGCAATCCGCTTCAATCTTTTTCATATTCTGCAGGCCTCAGCACGTGCCGAAAATACAGGTGTGCCGGCCAAAGGTGTGACTGGGCAAGCCTATGAGGGGCACTACTTTTGGGACACAGAGATCTACCTACTGCCCTTTCTGACCTATACCTCACCTGGAATAGCCAGGAATTTACTGATCTTCCGCTACAGAATGCTAGATCGAGCGCGGGCGCGCGCCCGGGAACTTGGCCACCGGGGAGCGATGTTTCCGTGGCGAACCATCAACGGAGAAGAAGCGTCCGCGTATTTCGAAGCCGGGACTGCACAGTACCATATCAACGCCGACATCATGTACGCGGTGCGCAAATATGTGCAGGCGACGGGGGACGATTCGTTCCTGTGGAATTGTGGTGCCGAAATGCTTGTCGAAACGGCGCGCCTCTGGCTAGGCCTCGGCTTCTATTCGGACCGAAAAGGGGGCAAATTTTGCATCAATGGCGTTACCGGGCCTGATGAATACAACACCGTCGTGAATAATAACGCATATACCAACTTGATGGCCCGGGAAAACCTGCGCTATGCCGCCCAGACAGTCCAGTCGATGCAGGCAACCAAACCGGACCTATACGACGAACTCGTGCACAAAACGGCGCTCGAGCCAGCAGAAGCCGAAGCATGGATGCATGCTGCAGAGAGCATGTACGTCCCCTATGATGAAAAGTTGCAAATCATCCCGCAGGACGACGAATTCCTGGACAAGGAACCCTGGGACTTTCGCAACACGCCGAGCGAGAACTATCCGCTGCTGCTTTTTTACCACCCGCTCGAGATCTACCGTAAGCAAGTGATCAAACAGGCGGACGTGGTATTGGCGATGTTCCTGCTCGGCAGCACCTTTTCCCTAGAGGCTAAGAAGCGCAACTTCGAATTCTACGATCCCTTGACCACGGGCGACTCATCGTTGTCGTCATGCATCGAGTCGATAATTGCCGGGCAGACCGGCAATATTCAAAAAGCCATTGATTACGGTACGGCAGCACTGCTAATGGATCTCGCCGACGTGGGCGGCAACGTGAGGGACGGCTGCCATATCGCCTCCATGGGCGGCACATGGATGATGCTCGCCTATGGCCTGGGCGGCATGCGGGACGATGACGGGACGTTGTCTTTCTGGCCACGCCGCCCGCCGGAAGCTACTCCTGTGATTCGGTTTCCCATCAAGTATCGCGGCCAAATGCTGGAGGTGGAAGTCAGTGGAGAGAAGGCGCAATACGCGCTGCGTTCGGGCGAGTGCCTGGTGATACACCACGAAACGGAAGAAATTCAGCTTACTCAGGAGCATCCGATTGCCGTCCGGCAAGTGAGCAAGTGGTGAGGATCGAATAAGCGTTTTTTCCCCGGCTAAAACCAGGTCAGCGCCGGGGCGGCGCCGACGGTGTTTCGCGAGCTGGTTTGTGCGCACGCTCCACGGCCTCTTCTCGGGCGTGACGTAAGGCCTGCTCCACTGTCTCGGGCTCTTCTATCGGAGCGGGTTTTTTTGCGAGCGGCTGAGCAAGGGCGCGCACCAAATCCGAGCGCGCCACAATACCGACCAGCTTGCCGTTGCGCATCACTGGGACGCGTTTAATATTCTTGGTGCACATGAGACTGGCTATTTCGTGCGCGGGTATCTCTTCCGTGACCGTCGTTACGTTTCGACTCATGACGGCATTCACCTTGTGATTTTCCGTGTGTATGCGCTCCAGGAAACTCGATGCGAGTTCGGATCCCTCAGCAAGCATGTCCAGCCATCGGGCTTGCCTGTCGGTATATCCCTCGTGCCAGCGCACCAGGTCTCCTTCAGTTATCAAGCCGACCAGGTTTCCCGAATGGTCGAGCACCGGCATGCCGCTGATCCGGTTCTGCGCCATCAGCTTCACAGCTTCAAGCAGAGTAGTTTCAGGATGCGCAACAATGACTTCGCGGGTCATCAAGTCGACCGCGGTGATATCAGCTCCCTCGAGCATAATGCTGCTCCTCTATCTGAGTACCTGGCCCGTAGGTTGAAGCTTCGAGCCTCGGTGTTGGCTTCTGCGCTAAGGCCCTTTGCTACCATGTCCCTCGCGTGGGCCCCTTGATCCAGATCAAGGCTTGGTTGACACAGGACCGCGCAAACGAAGCTCCAAGATCAAAGAGAACCGCGCCGACGGAGGGACCGCCAATGTAGGCTAAGGCTGCCCCATCCTTGCTAAGAACGAGGTAACCGACGATCGACCTTCCATCTGGGTCACTGCCGGCCAGGATGCAGATCGCGAGAGCGCCTCGATAGGGGGCCGGCGCTCTGGAGCAGGTCAATCGACTACCTTCCATTCCCCCGTTGCCGTGCGGCAAGCAACTAGTCTGAACACGCTCTGGGTCTGGCTCTGGTTGTAGAAGATCTGGTTTCGGAGAGTACGACAAGGCATGCCCGAGTGTTCGAACACTTCCAGGATGGTAAACGTTCCCCGATCGCCGGTTTTTGGCCCAACCCAGGTGTCTGTTAGTCCAACCGAAGCTGGCTCACGGTTAAGGAGTCTCTGCGCGGCAGCAATGCCTGCTTGCCAGTCCTCTTGGGTAAGTGATGGTAACCCATAGAATGGATCGATTTGTGCGTACGTGGACGGCTCCCAGGCCAGTGCATTGACGGCTAACGCGGCAACAAAAAAGAGCTTGCCGCCACGGCGCCGGCGCACCCCGCTTCGGCTTGGAACCGCTCTTTCCGTCATTGAGACGCTCCTCACATGTTACTAACTAGTTGGGATGCCGTGAAGGTTGTTCATCCGGCGGAGGCCCGATCAGGCTTTAGCTTAGAAGGCTTACGTAATCGGGAGATCGCCCGAACGGTCATCTATAAGGATGCCCTGTTGACGGGGCTAGGTCGACCCCCCCCTGCTGGTGCCGCGGATGGGTGTTCGGCTCGAGAGTCAGAGCTGCAGCGCTGTCCCAAGCATAAACAGCCGGGGCGGGCCCGGATCCCGTCTGATGGGGGGCTGCACATCGATCTATGTCCAGCGGGCGGCCGGGGGAACCTGCTCCTCCCCAGCCTTACCGTCGCTGATCCCTCTTGATGGTCTGCGGTGTAGGCGAAGCCAAGTCTATAAAATAATTCCGCTCCTAAGATTGCCATGCGATAATATGTCGCTCCCCAATAGGGGTCGGAGTGCGGAAATCGCGGGCCAATGATGGCGTTCGTTCCTGGATACGATAGCGATGTGTTCGTGAGCTATGCTCATATCGACAATGAGGGCGAGCGCGCCTGGGTGACCACTCTGGTGCGTTCCTTGGACACCGAGGTTCGTCAGCGCCTCGGCAGCAAGGATTTGCGGATTTGGATGGATTCCGCCCTCGACGGCAATCGTCCGATAACCCCGGAGGTCATGCAGGCGATACGGCGTTCGGCCACGCTCCTGGTCGTTATGTCCCCGAGTTATCTCCGCTCGGAGTGGTGCGCGAAGGAGCGTAATGCCTTCCTAGCATTCGCGCGCGATTGTGTCACCGCCGGACGGATCTTCATTGTGCGATGCCGCGAGACCGAGCAGCAATCCATTCCGCCCGAATTTGGCGATCTGAAGGGGTTCAAGTTCTGGACCAGAGATCGTGAATTCGGGGTCACCCGGCCACTTGGCGCGGGCCGTCGAAAGGAGCAGGCCTACTACACCGGTATTGACAATCTCAGCGATAAGCTTGCTCAGGTCCTGAAAGATCTGCGTGCAGCGCAGCAGCAAGGGCAGGCCCCAGCTCAGCCCCTGGCTGGGAAGCGCGTCTTCCTCGCGCGCTCGACGGATGATTTGGAGGAGCGGGAAGAGGAGCTGGAGGGCTATTTGACCCAGGCCGGGCTAAGCGTTCTGCCCGAGATCTGGTACCCCGAGGATGATGAGCGGGCATTCCGGGCGGCGATGCAGGCCGATCTGGCTCGGTGCCCGGTCTTTGTCCAACTGCTCGGAAGAACCCCCGGGCGCAAGGCGCGATTTGCTGACGGACACCGCTTTCCTATACTCCAATACGAAATCGCCCATGCTGCCGGAACGCCGATCCTCCAATGGCGCGACCTCGCCGATGATCCTGCCCTAACGACCGATCTGGCTCACAGGGCGTTGCTTGAACGCGCACAGGCTTGCGGCTTCGAGGAGTTCAAGCGGAGGGTCGTCGAGACAGCCCGGCGCAAGCCCGAAATGCTCAAGTCCCGGCCGGCCAACGTCGCCGTCTTCGTCAATGCGGACCGGGACGACCTCGCCATGGCGCGAGAGGTATCGGAGC
>JAFAHH010000298.1 GCA_019237355.1 Acetobacteraceae bacterium
ATGGCTTGAGGCGGACTCGGGTTCCCAATTCGCGAGCGGATGGGGGTCCCGATCGTCGGAAAGCCTCAATCGCACTCTAAAAACCAAAACTCTCAGAGCATGATGGCTTCGACGTAAAGCCATTATGCTCTAGAGGCCGCCGCCGCACCTTCCACTCCACTCGGGCCGCCTACCTTACTTAGCGTACTTACCTTACGTTCGGAGCACCCGGAGGTCGCCTCTGGGTCGGAAAACATTCATGCGCCGGCAACGTGGTGGCTGTCCCGGGTGACTACTATTCTAGGGCTACGTGATTACGTGCCCCGGAAATACGCGAGTGCCTGGCGCTAACTCGCCAGCCCCAGTCTCGGAATTTTCGCCTCACTCAGATCGGCGCTTACGAATGATCGGGCCGCACGCCTTAGAATCACCGTGAGCGCTAGTCGTGGGCTCCTCGAGCTGAAGCCCGATGGTTTTGTTTCGATTTTGAGACAGCACAGTTAAATCCGATCATTTGGACAAAAAAGCTTGAAACCTGCCGAATGGCGTTCCAGCATAGAAAAAATGGAACAGCAGGAGCTGGCGTCGCGCGCGCATGCGGGCAATAAATACGTCCCTATCCATAAAGCGACCGACCGGGTTTCCCGGAAGGTGACGTCTTTCGCGCGCTAACACTTACAAGAGGCACATCGAATGAGCGCGCTGAACGATAAGACAATCGTGAGGGCAGCGATCCATCCCGGAATTGGCATCTCCCGAGTTGCCAATAGCGAGGCCGAGTTTTTCCTGGCCCCAGAAGTACCCCATCCGCCGCGGGAAAAGCCCGGATTCTACCGTGACGCCACAGGAGCTCTGAAGCGCCAGGCGCAGCGCTTTCGCGTTTATGGTCTGGACGCCAATGGACGGCCAGTGGCCGAACTGACGGCCGACAAGGCGGAGATAAGCTGGAGCGTGCACCTCGCCAACAAGAAGGCCGCGTGGTACCAGTTCCAGATCGCGCTGGACATCCCGGAGGCAGCATCGGCCCCGCCCTCGTGGTTGCGAAACGCGACAATCGCCGATCGGCAACGCTTAACGATAGACCCCGGGCCGCGCCACATTAGGGGCCGCGACAAGAGCGGGCCGGAGTACCGTTTCGACAAAGGCTGCTTCATGGACCGGCCGGTCTACCTGGGCGAATTGCGCACCGATGCCGATGGTCGGCTGATCGTGTTGGGTGGGCACGGTAAATCGGCGTCTTACAGGGGCGCGCTCGCGATCACTTTCGCCAACAACGAAGGCTGGCATGATGACGTTGCGGACGGTCCGGTAACGGCAGAAGTAAGGCTCGGCGGCAGAAATTTGCCCGTCGACCCGGCGTGGGTCGTGGTAGCGCCGCCAAACTACGCGCCGATGCAGAAGTCGGTGCACACGATGTGGGACCTGATCCGTGACGTGCTGATCAACGCCCGGATGCTGCCGAAGCCGCTACGGCCCTCCTTCGCGGATGACATCCTACCGATCTTCGAGCGGCTCTCGCACCTGCAATGGGTGAATGCCGGTTTTGCCGCAGCTTTCGGCTGGGGCGCTCCAAATGACCTGACCAGCACCGAATGGTTGGCGAAGTTGTCGCGCAACGACCCCGGCATGGCTGAAATGCGGCATGTCATCGCCAACACGTTCCGTGTCTTCGAGCGGGATGCGTGGTCTCCCGTGCCGTGGCCATGGCTTTACGGCGACGCGACGGCCATCCCACCGGCAGAAACCCCGCGCCAGCACACGACCCTGACCGATACGCAACTCAGATTCCTGCAACAGTGGTCAGCGGGGGACTTCGAAGAAGATTATGATCCGGACGCCGAGCCCCCGCGATCGATCGAAGCGGTGTCGCTCGCCGATCAACCGGATATGCTTGATCGCGCCTCGCTGGAATTCTGCCTGGCCGATGCCTTTCATCCCGGATGCGAGATGACGTGGCCGATGCGCAATGCCGGTCTGTATATGGCGCCATTTCGGCTAGCCCACGCACCCCCTGGCTGGATCGAACCCGAATACGGGCCGGTGCTTGGAGCGGAAGCGATCAGCCAGCCAAACGGACCGCTACTCGGCGGACAGCTTCCGGGCGGGATTACGCGATGGATGGCGGTACCATGGCAGACCGACACCGCCAGTTGCCGGTCTGGTTATTTGAAATCCTACGATCCGAACCTGCCGACGTTCTGGCCGGCACGGGTGCCGAACCAAGTTCTCACCGACACGGATTACAAGGTCGTTATCGATGAGGAACGGCCTCTTGCCGAGAGATTAGCCGCGTTCGCCCGCCGCGCCTCCTGGCTGCAACCTCTCGGCACCAAGAGCTACACTGACCAAATTAACAATATGATTGCGCATTTCGGCCGCATGGGCATTGTGGAGCCACGCGATGGTCCCAAGTCCGGGCCGTTCCCGGCTGTCATGGAGGTGCAGGACCTCCAGGATGTGCCGCCGAGCGCTGACCTTGTCCCCGAACCACTGGATCTGAGCGGCATCGAGAAGATGCGGCGCTTCCCGCATGGCCTTCGGCGCTGAGTCCGAATGGACTCAGCCGACGTCGTCATTATAGGCGCCGGGCCTGCGGGTGCGGCGGCGGCTTTGAACCTTGCGCCGATGCGTCACGTCGTCTTGGTCGAACGCCGCGCCAATGGTCTGCAGCGCACTGGGGAAGCGCTGCCGCCCGTGGCGCGACGGCTGTTCGCCGATATGGGCTTGCTCGCGGAGTTCCTGGCCGAGGGCCATCTGCCCTGCCACGGCAATCGCTCGGTCTGGGGAACGGATAAGCCGATCGAAACCGATTTCCTGCGCGACCTAGACGGCCACGGATGGCATCTCGACCGCACCCGGTTCGATGACTGGCTTCGGCGCGCCGCGGTCAAGCGCGGTGCAACGCCATTGATGCCGGCGCGCTTCGACGCGATCGAGCGCGAGGGCGCCCGATGGCGCGTGCGGGTGGTGTGTGACAATGGGCCAGCCGAACTGTCAACGCCGGTGGTCATCGACTGCGGCGGTCGGAGGGCGCCTGCCGCCCGTCGTCTCGGCGCACAGCGCCAGAATGCCGGCGAGCGGTTGGTATGTGCATGGGCGCTCGGCACCGAGCGATCCGGAAATCGCGGCGCCGGGTTCACCGTCGTCGAGGCAGTCGAGGACGGTTGGTGGTACACGGCGCCTGTGCCCGGGCGACGGCGCGTGCTTGCTCTTTTCACCGACGCCGACCTGATCGGAAAGCGATTGGCCGGTGACGGCGCAGCCCTGGTCAGGTGTGCGATGGCGACCTGCCAAATCGGTCCACTGATGGACGATGCTGCCTTCAGGGCCAGGCAAGGCGGGCTGACCGCAGCACATCATACATTCCTCGATGCCTGCTCCGGTCCTGGCTGGATTGCTGCCGGAGACGCCAGCATCAGCTTTGACCCCATTTCGTCGCAAGGATTGTTGCACGCGCTGTTCTCCGGTCTCAGCGCTGCCGAGGCGGCTGAGAGGTATCTGACGGGCGCGCCCGACGCACTCGATCTCTATCAGCGCGTCATCCATGGCGTTAAATATGTCTACGCGAGTCGCGTGGCAGCCTACTATGCGACCGAGACTCGCTGGGCTGCCGCGCCGTTCTGGCAGAGGCGGCGGGTTCAGGCTGAACTATTCTAGAGCGCGATCGCTTGAGGCGGAATCGTCGGAAAGCGTGAATCGCGCTCTCAAATCGAGAGTAGAGCACATGCGACCGACGGGGTCGGTCGGAATGTGCTCTGGGCCGGATCTTTGTGATAGCGAGGTCGTAGAGCCATCAGGACTCCGTAGATCATGGCTGCGCGACGAAAAAAGCGTCGCGAGTTCCCTGGTCGGGTTGGAACGGCGTGGTCGGTGTGCGGGCGTGATCGCGGCCCACGTTCGGGCCCGAAGTACGATCACTACGCCCGCCCTCCGCCACGCGGACCAGGCAGGCGGAGGCGGACCACGCTGCCGCCACCCGGCCCAAAACACGTTTTCTGGCCTCACCCCGAGGGGTATCGATAAGTGAACCGAAAGCGCCCTTGGCTGGTTTCCCCCAAAAGCACTGGGGAACAGAATGCCGGCTAAGCTACAACCAACACCGCAAGCGGTTATTGAGAGCATCGAGACGGTTCTGCGCCTCGAAGAGGCCGCCTTGCGCGGCCGCACCGCGGGCGAGAAAGCGTCGGACCTCATCGCAAATTTTATCGGCACCATCGCCTTCGTAGCCCTCCAAATGGCCTGGCTTGCAGCCTGGGCCGTGATCAATCTCGGGCTGGTCCCAGCGGTGCGCCCATTCGATCCCTATCCGTTCCAGCTGCTTTGTATGCTCGTATCAATCGAGGCCGTTCTGCTGTCAGCGTTTGTCCTGATCAAGCAGAATCGGATGAGCTATTTATCGGACCGGCGCGCGCATCTTGACCTGCAGATTAATCTCTTGGCCGAGCGCGAAGTGACCCGGCTGCTGCAGATCACCGAACGCATCGGCCGGCGGCTCGGCGTGGATCCGGGCCTGACCACGGACCAGGTCCAGGAGCTCACCACGATTACCGAAGTGGAGCACCTCGCAAAGGCGCTCGATAGCAAGATGTCCGAAGGCACTTAATACTTTGCACCATCTCGCGCGTTGGGCTGGTCATGCCCGATTCTGGAATTTTACCCAACCTCGCCGACGAACACCCCATCGTGGCCGACCCCCAAACAGCCGCCAAAGAAGCGGGTCTCCGGTATGTCAGCGATCGCCAGCCGGGTATCCGGCGCGAGCGGACGCCTGAAGGATTCGTCTATCGCAACCCGGATGGTTCGCCAGTGGCCGACGAGAAGACGCTGGAGCGGATCAAGAAGCTCGCGATCCCGCCCGCCTATGAGCAGGTCTGGATTTGCCGCATTCCCAATGGCCATTTGCAAGCGGTAGGACGCGATGCGCGGGGGCGGAAGCAATACCGCTATCACGCCCGCTGGCGTGCGGTGCGCGACGAAAATAAATATGAAAAGATGCTCGCCTTTGGCCGGCTGCTGCCAAACATCCGCGCGCGCGTGCAGGAGGATATCGGCCGTCCGGGTTTACCCCGGGAGAAAGTCCTTGCCGCCATCGTACGGCTGCTCGAGACGACGCTCGCCCGCGTTGGAAACGAGGAGTACGCCCGGGCCAATCGCAGTTTCGGACTGACCACGCTGCGCAACCGGCATGTCAAGGTGGCCGGCAGCCATATCATTTTCGATTTCAAAGGCAAGCACGGGATCAAGCACCATATCGATTTGGCCGACCGGAAGCTTGCCCGCATCGTACGCCGCTGCATGGACATACCCGGCCAGGACCTATTTCAGTACATCGGCGAAGACGGCGAGCCGCACGGCATCGGCTCGGAGGACGTGAACGCCTATCTCCGCGACATTTCAGGCGAGGAAATCACGGCCAAGGACTTCCGCACCTGGGCGGCGACCAAGCTAGCGGCCCTCGCCCTCCGGGAGTTGGAGGCTTTCGATAACCAGGCCAAAGCCAAGAAGAATGTGGTCCGAGCCGTTGAGGCCGTGGCGAAGATGCTCGGCAACACCCCGGCAATATGCCGCAAATGCTACATCCACCCAGCCATTTTCGACGGCTACCTGGATGGTAGCCTTATGCAGGCCCTAAAGGCGCGCGCCGACGAGGCTTTGGAGCAGCCGCAAACCGGGCTTTCTTCCGAAGAGGTGGTCGTGACGGCCTTCCTGAGCCAGCGGCTTGGCGAGGCTTCTCGTGAGGCCCGCGCGGCGTAAGAACTGCCTCCCAGATAACGCGGCTGTGATCATAACGAGAACAGGGTCTTTTTTCCTGGAAAATGTTTCTTAAACGTTCTCCTTCATAACTCCGGCCCACGGCCAGGCTAGAGCGCGATGGCTTGAGGCGACTCGGGTCCCAATTCGCGAGAATCGGGAACCCGATCGTCGGAAAGCCTGAATCGCGCTCTAAAACCAAAGGTTCTAGAGCGGGACGGCTTTACCTAAGTCATCCCGCGCTAGCCGCACTTCTGGACAAAACGTCTCGCGCAACTCTGTGGAGACGAACCGGTGTGTTTACAGCCGCCACCCAGGCAAGTGATCGCCCGCTCAAAGCCCACCCGATCGGGCCTCCGTTGAAATGTCTCGCACCGTGACCTACGAAGCCGCGGTCCAGCATGTGATGGGGCTGCGGCGCGTCAAGCATTTCGACCTCGCCCGGCAGCTCGGCATCCATTTGACTGCCGCCCTGAAGCTGCTGCAGCGCATGCAGCAAGAGGGCATTGTCGGCCCGATGGACCTCCATGGCTGGCGGCAAGTCCTAATCAAACCCGATCCGTTCTATGGCAGCCTCCTCGAAGAGGTCAGACGCTCGCGCGAGCTCGCCGCAAGGGCGGTTGCCGAGGCCTCGCTATGGAAGCGTCGGGCGCTCGCAGCCCAGAGCGACTCGAAACCGAGGGCGTCCCCGCCCCCGGCTGCATCCAGCGGCGCGAGTGACGATCGGATCAACAAAATCCGCCGGCTCCTCGCGAAGGAACTGCATCCCGATGCGTGCGACTCGGGCGGTCCAGAAGCCCGCGTCCGGGCGGAACTGTTCAAGAAGATCTGGCCAAAGCTGGAATCCGTAGGAGCGGCTTAGAACAGATCCGCGGCTCCACGATGGCCAGTTTTGGTTTTGAGAGCCGGCAATTCCGCCTCGGGCCATCGTGCTCTGATTCGGCTCCGAAAGCGCCGCTGCCCTGGGATCGTTCCTGGGTGGACAGCGTTATGCGGCCAATCATCCTAGAGCAGATCGCGCTCCTGGAAACGCTTGTGGTTCCAGGAGCGCGTGAAGATGCTCGAAAAAACAAGGCTAGAGCGCGATGGCTTGAGGCGGAATCGTCGAAAAGCCTGAATCGCGCTCTGAAGACCAAAGTTCTAGAGCGCTTCCAGTCACAGTGGAAGCGCTCTAGCGAAGCTGGACGGCAGGGGGCCTAAGCCTCTGTCGCCAGTAGATTGCGCTTGCCGGGAGGGGGCAGCCTATGAAGCCGTCAGATATTGCTCGTGTGCAAAGCTACCTGCGCTCATTGCTCGGCAATGAGCAAATTCATATCGACCCGCCTCCGCGACGCGGCGCGCCGGTCGAAGTGCGGCTCGGTAAGGAGTTTCTGGGCACGCTCCATCGGGATGAGGAGGAGGGCGAGGTTTCTTTCTCGTTCCATATGACGATTCTGGAGGAGGATTTGCCCAGCCCCGAACCGCAGCCGGCGAGCCGTCCGGCCCGCCCCCGCGCGAAGACACGATGAATCGTCGGGAACGATGCATTAGAGCGCGATGGCTTGAGGCGGAATCGTCGGAAAGCCTAATCGCGCTCTGAAAACCAAAGTTGCTAGAGCGGGGTGACCTCACTTAAGGTCATCCCGCTCTAAGGCCGGATCGCGGCCCGACGAGATCGGGTTAAAAACCAAACTCCAGACCCTGGTGGCCTCATTTATCCGATTCGCCTGATGCGCAAGTCAGCCACAGCGCGATGGCTTTCGGCGAAATCCTCAGAAAACCTGAATCGCGCTGTGAAAACCCAAGAGCCAGAGCGCGATGACTTTACCTGACGCCATCCCGCTCTAAAACCGAACCGCGGTTGCCTTATCACGGATGATTCCCGACGACGGCAACTGGTCCACCCCCCAGCCGCCGCCCAACGCTTGAATGAGCGTCACACTCGCAACCAGCCGGTTCTGCTGGACCGCCAAGGCCGTCTGCTGGTCGGATAAAAGTAAAGTCTGCTGCGTGATCACGGTGGTGTAAGGCACAGTCCCGGCTCGGTACTGGTTCAGCGCCACGTCCAGCGCCCGCTGCGCGGATGCAACTGCCGCCCTTTCCGCCTCGGCCTGGCCCTCGAGAATGCGCAAGGTGGAGAGCTCATCCTCCACCTGCTGCAACGCGCTCAGCACAGTCTGACGATAACTGGCCACACTTTCATCATAACTCGCACGCGCCGCAGCGAGCGTGGCAGCCCGGCCGCCCCCGTTGAATAGCGTCTCGCTCGCGGCCGCTCCGAGTGACCATACCCGGCTCGTAACATTGAACAGGTGCCGGACCGGATCACCGACGAAGCCCCCCAGGGCAGAAAGGCTTATATCGGGAAAATAGGCCGCCACCGCGACGCCAATCTGCGCATTCTGCTGCTGCATCGAACGCTCGGCGGCCGCAATATCGGGGCGGCGCTCTAGCAAAGTCGCAGGCAACCCAACCGGAACCACCGGGACGTGTTCGGGCAGCAGCGCTGGAGCAATCGAAAGATCAGCCGGCGGATGCCCGGTGAGCACAGCGATCGCGTGCTCGTTTAGCGCGCGTTGTACGCCAACCCCCTGAAGCTGCGCCTGCGCCGCATCCAACTGCGCCTGCGCCGCTAGCACATCGGCCCGCGAGGCAACACCCGCATTATACTGGTTCTCCGTGATTTGCAATGATCTCTGGTATGCCGCAACTGTATCCTCAAGCAAGCGTTGCAATGAATCTCCAGCTCGCATATTGAAATAGCTCGTTGCCAAGGTCGCCTGAGCGGAAAGTGTCGCATTCGCCAGGTCGGCTGCACTCACCTGAGCGGCCGCCGCCTGGCCCTCTATTTGCCGCCGGATGCGGCCCCAGACATCCAGGTCCCAATTCACTGTGCCCTGCAAGCTGTATTGCGACCGATCAATCTCGCCGCGGCTGATCGTTGTCGTACGGCTGGTCGAGGTTGTTCCAGCGCTCACGCTGGTCGTACTAACCGAGGTGCCCGTCACGCCGCGGCTACTGCCGAACCCATTGCGCGTCGCATTGGCATCGATAGCAATCACTGGAAACAGATTCGCTTGCGCTTCGCCAACCAAAGCCACCGCCTGCCGGAACGCTGCTTCGGATGCTTTCACGTTCTGATTGGTGATCGCGACCTGCCGCTCGAGCTGATCGAGCAATGGGTCATTATAGATCGACCACCAGGCGCCGCGATCGATAGCCTCCCGCGGCTCGGCAATCTTCCACCCGGCCAATTCCTTATAGCCGCTCGGTACCGGCGCACCCGGCCGGCGGTAATCGGGCCCCACCATGCACGCGGCTAACGGGAGCGCCAGTAGGGCGGCGCCCCAGCGGCACTTTCCTTTGCGCATGGCTACTACTCGGCAGGTTCCGGCCGGGCCGGGCCTGCAAGCCGGGGGAATACCCGGCGCCAGAAGTTAAGAGTCCTAAGCCGGAATCGGTCGAGATAGAGATAGAGTACGGGAGTGGTGTAGAGCGTGAGCACTTGGCTCACCAGCAGGCCGCCCACGATGGAGATTCCCAGCGGGCGGCGGATCTCGCCGCCTTCCCCAAAACTTAGGGCCAACGGCAAAGCCCCGAGCGCCGCCGCCATGGTGGTCATGAGAATAGGGCGAAACCGGAGCAAGCAAGCTTGGAAAATTGCCTCCCGAGGCCGAAGGCCCTCCGACCGTTCGGCCTCGAGCGCAAAGTCGATCATAAGGATTGCATTCTTTTTCACGATGCCGATGAGAAGAATGATCCCAATAAGCGCGATGATGCTGAACTCCGTCTTGAACAGCAGCAGCGCCAACATCGCGCCCACCCCGGCGGACGGCAAAGTAGAAAGGATTGTAACAGGATGAACGTAACTCTCGTATAGGATTCCGAGCACGATATACACGGCAGCGAATGCTGCGGCGATCAGGATCGGCTCATTGGCGAGCGACTCCTGAAACGCGCGCGCGGCTCCCGCGTACTGCCCATGAATATCAGCCGGCATGCGTAATTCGGCCATCGCCTTATCGATCTCGGCCGTTGCTTGGCTGAGCGAAGCGCCAGGACGTAGGTTGAAGGAGATTGTTGTCGCGACGAACTGGTCCTGGTGGTTGATCGCCAGCGGGGTGTTTCCAGGCTGGAACCGCGCAAATGCCGCAAGCGGCACCATGGTCTCTTTCACGGTACTCACCGCAGCCCCGGAGGAAACGGCCCCCCGCCCCCGATTACCCAGCGCGTTCGTTGAAGCATTCCGGGCCGAGCTTGAGGCGATGCTCGCGGCTAGTGCTGCCCCATTCCCACCGGATTTGGCGGCCGGGGTCGCGACGGTGCCAACGACCGCATTGCTCGATTCAGTCCCGCTCGCATTGCCTCCAGACGTACTTACATAGATTTGCTTCAGCATCTCGGGGCTTTGCCAATATTGCGGCGCCACCTCCATGACCACATGATACTGATTGAGGGCCTTGTAGATGGTCGAGACCTGTCGCTCGCCAAACGCATCATACAAGGTGTTATCGATTTGGCTCGCGTTAATGCCCAGCCGGCTCGCAGTCACGCGGTCGATCACGATATCCGTTTCCAAACCTTTCTGCTGCTGATCCGAGCTCACATCTGCTAGGATCGAGCTCTTTTGCAGCGCTTCAATCAGTTTGGGCGTCCAGGTATAGAGCTCATCGGCATTATCGGCTTCGAGTGTGTATTGATACTGCGCATTGGACGGCCGCCCGCCCATACGGAAATCTTGGGTGACTTGCAAAAACAGGCGCCCGCCGGGTATCGCCGCAAGCTTACCCCGCAAGCGGCCAATAACCTCATCCGCGGTGACGTTGCGCTCGGATGAAGGCTTCAGCGACACGTAAACAAAGCCGGTATTGGACTGGCCGCCTCCACCTCCGCTCGCGCTCGCGTAGCCGACCAAGCTCTCGACCGCCGGGTCTTGCTGCACGATACCCATCATCTGCCCCAGCTTCTTCTGCATCAGTTGGAACGAGATGCTTTGATCCGCCTGCAAGATGCCGACAAGCCGCCCGGTATCTTCTTGGGGAAAGAACCCTTTGGGAACAATCATGAATAAATACACATTAAGACCAATGGTGATCAGCAGAACCAGCATCACCAGCGCGCCATGCCGGAGGGACCACGACAAGGTGTGCTCATAAAGCCCCAGCATCCGGTCGTAGAAACTGCGTCGCCTCGGACCCGAGCGGTGCACCAAGGGTCGCAAAAACAAGGCGCACATCATCGGCGTGGTGGTGAGCGAAATGACCATAGAAACCAAAATCGCGAGCGAGAGCGTCATGGCAAACTCGCGAAAGAGGCGCCCGATAATGCCGCCCATCAGCAGAATCGGCAGGAACACCGCCACCAATGAAAGGCTGATCGAGACCACGGTGAACCCCACCTCGCGCGCACCAAGCAGGGCCGCCTGGGTGCGGGATAGCCCCGCCTCGATATGGCGGGATATATTTTCCAGCACCACTATCGCATCGTCCACGACGAACCCGGTGGACACGGTCAGCGCCATCAGCGAAAGCGTATCAAGGCTGTAACCCAGCAGATACATCGCACCAAAGGTGCCGATCAGCGAGACGGGCACAGCAACGCTGGGAATGATCGCGGCCCGGGCGTTGCGTAGGAACAGGAAAACCACCCCCGTGACCAGCGCGACCGCCAGCAGCAAAGTCAGCTCGGTATGATGCAGCGACTGGCGCAGAGTCGTGGTGCGGTCGATCGAGGCCTCGATATCGATATCCGCGGGCATCGCCGCCTTAAGCTGCGGCAAGGCCGCCTGCACGCGATCCACCGTTTCGATGATGTTGGCGCCGGGCTGGCGAAACACGATCACCAACACCGCGGGCTTGCCGTTGGCCAAACCGGCATTCCGCACGCTCTCGACCGAATCGATGATCTCGGCGACATCCGAGAGATGCACGGGCGCCCCGTTGCGATACGCAATTACCAGCGGCTTGTAATCGGCCGCCGTAGTGGCCTGATCGTTGGTGTAAATCTGATACCGCTGTCCTGCCTCCTCGATCGCCCCCTTTGGACTATTGGCGTTCGCTGAAGCCAGCGCCGCCCGAACGTCCTCGAGCCCAATCCCGTATTTGAACAATGCGTCCGGAATGAGCTCCACCCGCACGGCAGGGAGCGCCCCGCCGCCGATCATCACCTGGCCTACGCCCTCCATCTGCGAAAGGCGCTGCTGCAGCACGTTGGTGGCAGCGTCGTAGATTTGGCCGCGGCTGAGTGTATGCGAGGTTAGCGCCAGGATCAGCACCGGCGCATCGGCCGGATTCACTTTCCGGTACGTGGGATTTGTGCGCAGGCTCGCCGGAAGGTCGGCATGCGCCGCATTGATGGCCGCCTGTACATCGCGCGCGGCGCCGTTGATATCGCGGCTCAGCCCGAATTGAAGCACAATGCGCGCTTGGCCGACCGAGCTCTGCGAAGTCATCTCGGCGACATCGGCGATTTGGCCTAAATGCCGCTCGAGCGGTGCGGCGACGCTGGTGGCGACGGTTTCCGGGCTCGCCCCGGGTAACTGCGCAGTGACGGCGATCGTGGGAAAATCAACCTGCGGCAACGGCGCCACGGGCAGTTTCAGATAGGCTAGAATCCCAGCGAGCGCCACCCCGACTGTAAGCAGGGTTGTGGCAACCGGCCGGGCAATGAAAAGCGCGGAGAGGTTCACTTACCGCGCCTCACCCGCCAAGCGCCCGCCGGGGCGACGCCCGCTCCAGCGCAAGGCCAGCCGGTCGAACGCCAGATAGATCACCGGAGTGGTGAACAACGTAAGCGCCTGGCTCAAGATCAGCCCGCCAACGATCGCCACGCCGAGCGGCCGGCGAAGCTCGGATCCTGTGCCTTGCCCCAGCATCAGGGGGAGCGCCGCGAGCAGCGCCGCCATAGTGGTCATCAGAATGGGGCGGAAGCGCAAAAGGCAGGCTTGGTGGATCGCTTCCCGTGGTGGCTTTCCCTCCTCGCGCTCGGCGTCAAGCGCGAAGTCGATCATCATGATCGCATTCTTCTTGACGATACCGATCAGCAGAATGATGCCGATGATTGAAATAACATCGAGGTCCTCACCTGCGATCAGCAAGGCAAGCAGAGCCCCCACGCCGGCGGATGGAAGCGTCGAGAGGATGGTGATCGGATGAATGAAGCTTTCATAGAGCACCCCGAGCACGATATACATCGTGGCGATTGCGGCGATGATCAGAAACAGCTCATTCGACAACGATGCCTGCAGCGCCGCTGCCGCGCCCTGAAAGGCGGTTTGGAAACTCGCGGGCAGGCCAAGCTCTTTTTCGGCCTTCTGGATCGCAGCCACCGCCGCGCCCAACGAGGCACCCTCGGCGAGGTTGAAGGAGATCGTGGTCGACGGGAACTGGCCCAGATGGCTAATCTGCAACGGCCCCGCTTTTTGCTCGACATGCACGACCGCCGAAAGCGGCACCTGCCCGGTGGGCGCAAGCGCGGACGGCAAATACAGCGACGAGAGGCTGGCAAGCGAGGTTTGCAGGCCGGGTGCCGCCTCCATGATAACGCGGTACTGATTGTTTTGTGTGTAAATTGTTGATATGATGCGCTGGCCGAACGCGTCATAGAGCGCATTGTCCACGGTCGCTGGCGTGATCCCGAACCGTGCTGCCGTGGGCCGGTCGATGGTGAGATTGGCGGTCAAGCCCTGCTGCGCTAAGTCGTCAACAACATCCGTAATCTGCGGAAGCGTCTTCAATCGTTCAGTGACTTTGGGCGTCCATTCCTGAAGTGTCTTGAGGTTCGGATTTTCCAAAACGAACTGGAATTGCGTGCGGCTCACGGCGGAATCGACGGTCAGGTCCTGCACCGGCTGTAGATAAAGGGTCACACCGGAAACACGGGCGACCTCGCGTGTGAGCCGCCTTATGATTTCGCTCGCGGAAAGCGCGCGTTGATCCCGGGGGCGCAGCGTGATCAGGAACCGCCCAGTGTTCAAGGTCAGATTGGACCCATCGACCCCGATGAAAGAGCTCAGATTCTCGACATCCGGGTCTTTCAGGATTTCAGCGGCGAGTTGCTGTTGCCGCTTTGCCATTGCATCAAAAGAGATGCTTTGGGAGGCGACCGAAATGCCTTGGATCAGGCCCGTATCTTGGGTGGGGAAAAAGCCTTTGGGGACCACGGCATAGAGAACTACCGTGACGATCAAGGTGATGATCGCTAGAGCGAGTGTGAGCCCCTGGTGATCCAGCACCACTCTGAGCGCCCGGTCATAGCCCCGGATCACCCAGTTGAACGCACGCTCGGCCCGCAAATCGAACCCCGAACGCGCCGACTCCGGCCGGTGCCGCACCAGCTTGGCGCAGAGCATCGGCACCAAGGTGAGCGATACGATGGCCGATATCACGATAGTGACGGCAAGCGTGACCGAGAATTCGTGGAAAAGCCGCCCGACCACGTCGCCCATGAAAAGCAACGGGATCAGCACGGCGATCAGCGACACCGTGAGCGAGATGATGGTGAAGCCGATTTGTTCCGATCCGATCAGCGCCGCCCGGAGCGGGCTTTCGCCAGCCTCGACGTAGCGCGTGATGTTTTCGATCATGACGATGGCGTCGTCGACGACGAACCCGGTCGCGATCGTCAATGCCATCAGCGACAGATTATCCAGGCTGAATCCAAGCAGGTACATGATCGCCAGGGTGCCCACCAGCGAGAGCGGGACCGATAGGCTTGGAATCATCGTGGCCGGCAGGTTGCGGAGGAAAAGAAAAATTACCAGCACAACCAGGCCAATGGCGAGCGCCAGCTCGAACTCCACATCGGCGACCGAGGCGCGGATCGTCACCGTCCGGTCGCTGAGCACCGAAACCGCGATGTCCCCGGGCAGGGCGGCCTCCAGTTGCGGAAGCAGGCGCTTGATATTGTCTACCACGGCAATGACATTGGCGCCCGGCTGACGTTGCACGTTTAGGATTATCGCCGGAGTGCGATTGGCCCAGGCGCCGAGCTTCGTGTTTTCCGGGCCGTTGATCACC
The DNA here is from genome assembly GCA_019237355.1 of Acetobacteraceae bacterium. Taxonomy (GTDB): domain Bacteria; phylum Pseudomonadota; class Alphaproteobacteria; order Acetobacterales; family Acetobacteraceae; genus JAFAHH01. Next base: position 14,727 of record JAFAHH010000298.1, read on the forward strand.
GTCGCCACATCGGAAAGGCGCACGGGGGCGCCATTCTTATAGGCAATCACCAGGTCGCGATACTGATCTGGATGGGTAATCTGGTCGTTGGCGTTGATCGTGGACGATTGCGCGGGCCCGTCGAAATTCCCCTTGGGCGTATTGACGTTCGCGTTGGCCAGCGTGGTTCGGAGGTCGTCGATATTGAGCCCCTTTGCCGCCAACGCCTGCGGGTTGAACTGCACGCGCACGGCCGGGCGCTGGCCGCCGCTGATCGAGACCAAGCCCACGCCGGGTTGCTGCGATATTTTCTGTGCGAGCCGCGTATCGACGAGATCGTGCACCTGGGTCAGCGGCAAGGTTTTGGACGTGATGCCCAAGCTGAGCACGGGCGCATCGGCCGGGTTCACCTTGGCGTAGATCGGGGGCGCGGGTAGATCCGAGGGCAAGAGATTGCCCGCGGCATTGATCGCCGCCTGCACCTCTTGCTCGCCAATATCCAGATTGAGCCCCAGGGTGAACTGCAATGTAATCACCGAGGCTCCGGCGGAGCTGGTGGAATACATCTGGTTGAGGCCGGGCATTTGCCCGAACTGGCGCTCGAGCGGCGCGGTGATGGAGGAGGTCATCACCTCGGGGCTGGCGCCCGGATAGAAGGTCTGCACCTGGATGGTGGGGTAATCGACCTGCGGCAAGGCGGAGATTGCCAAGAACCGGTAGGCGACCAGGCCCACCAGCATGATCGCCGCCATCAGCAGCGAAGTGCCGACAGGGCGAAGGATGAACGGGCGCGACGGACTCATTTCTGGCCCGGCGGCGCCCCATGCTGACGGCGGTGCTCGGGGGCGTGTCCGCCGCTTTCGGCGCTGTGGCCGGGTATGATGACTTTCTGTCCCTCACGCAGCCGGTCGGTGCCATCGGTCACGACCCGGTCACCGACAGCGAGGCCGGAGAGCACGGCCACCATGTTGCCATCGGTCGGCCCCAGCTTCACCGGCCGCACCGTTACGGTATCATTCGCACCAATCAGCCACACATAGCTGCCGGGCTCGCCTTGCTGCACGGCCGCGACTGGAATGCGCACCGCATTGTGCAATGTATCCACGAGCAGACGGGCGTTCACGAACTGATTTGGAAATAAGCTCCCGTCCTCATTGCCGAACAGGGCACGGAATTTGACCGTCCCCGTCGTGACGTCGACCTGATTATCGACCGAACCGAGCTGTCCGGTTGCCAGCAGGTGGTTGTTGGAGCGATCGTACGCCGAGACCTCCAAAGTTGCACCTTCGCGGAGACGTTTTTGGATGGACGGCAAATTATCTTCCGGCAGCGTGAAGATGACCGAAATCGGCTGGAGTTGGGTGAGCACTACGATCCCATTGGGGTCGCTATTCTGCACGTAGTTGCCGGCATCCACTTGCCGCAACCC
>JAFAHH010000029.1 GCA_019237355.1 Acetobacteraceae bacterium
GAGACTGGGTGCAGTCACGTTGCGATTGAGCCGAATTGGCATCGGCGTCCTCCCGGATAGTGTCGGGAGGAAGATGCCTCATTTCCTGGCTCTTCGAGGATCGCAATCGGGGTGCTGGCGCAATCCATAACCATTCGTTCAGAGGCAATGGGAGCCGGTTTCCGCAATCTCACCCCAACCCGTTTATTTTCAGGCAGTCTGCGCGCGATCTGGATGCGGTTGCCCAAATTGTTTCGAACGTCCGACTGTGACGCATTCCGTGAGAAGCCGCCACTCGATAACAGCTCCCAATCTGACCCTAGAGCACATTCCGACCAAGCTGGTGGTCGGGATGCGCTCTAGAATCTGGTCGAGAGCGCGATTCACGCTTTTCGACGATGCCGCCTCAAGCGATCGCGCTCTAGATTTAGACGTTTCGAGAGCCGCATTGCGGGTTGTGACCGGAAGCGACGATAGATCGCGGGCGGCTTGGGGTTGCATACCTCCTCAAGGGTGTCCATTCGGGTAAAATTGTGGTACCGTGCCAGTGTAGCGAGGCTGATGAGCTTCGGAGCAGGATCATGAAGCGTCGGGCATTGCTTAAGGCGGCCGCAGGCTCTCTGGCGGCAGGCGGATTGTTTGCGCCCTCCTTGGTCCGTGCTCAGAATGCGAAAGTCCTGCGCTTCGTGCCGCAAGCCAACCTGGCTAACCTTGATCCGATCTGGACGACCTTATACGTGGTGCGGAATGCCAGCGTCCTGTTCTGGGACACACTTTACGGTCTCAATAGCCATCTGGAACCGAAGCCGCAGATGGTGGAGGCGCACGAGGTGTCAGAAGACGGGCTTGTTTGGAATTTCCGTCTGCGGCCCGGGCTGAGGTTTCATGACAACGAACCGGTGCGCGCGATCGACGTGAAAGCCAGCCTGGATCGCTGGATGGTGCGCGACAACATGGGCCAGATCATAAACGCCCGGCTCGATGCATTGGAGGTGGTGGGCGACCGGAGCTTTCGCTTTCGACTGAAACAGCCCTTCCCCAAGATGCTGTTCGCGCTGGGCAAGGTCGGTACTCCCGTAGCGTTCATTATGCCCGAACGTATGGCCCGTACCGATCCGTACAAGCAGGTCAGTGAGTATATCGGCTCCGGTCCATTCCGCTTCAAGCGCGACGAGTGGGTACCCGGCTCGCAAGCCGTGTTCGAGAAGTTTGAAGGCTATGTGCCTCGTGAAGAACCGGCGGACTGGCTGGCCGGTGGCAAGCGCGTGTCCTTCGACCGGGTCGAGTGGAAGGTGATCCCGGATGCCGCGACCGCCGCGGGTGCGCTGCAGAACGGAGAGGTGGACTGGTGGGAGAACCCGATCCCGGACTTGGTGCCAATCATGAGCCGGAACTCCAGCGTCATAATCGACCTTGCCGACCCGCTCGGCAACATCGGCGATTGCCGGTTCAATCACCTATATCCACCATTCGACGATGTGCGCGTACGGCGTGCTGTGCTGATGGCGGCGAACCAAGCCGACTACATGCAGGCGCTGGTCGGCGACAACCAGAAGCTCTGGCAGGAGTCTGCAAGCTTCTTCACCCCGGGAACACCGCTATACACTGAGCATGGCGGTGAGATCCTGAAGCAAAAGAACATCGCCGGCGCGAAAAAGCTCGTTGGAGAAGCGGGCCATAAAGGCACGAAAGTGGTTATGCTCGTCGGCACCGACCAGCCGATCTCAAAAAGTCAGGGTGACGTTACGGCCGATCTGTTGGAGAAGATTGGTCTCGTTCCGGACTACATCGCAACTGACTGGGGAACGCTGGGCGCCCGACGCGCAAGCCGTGAGCCGGTCGCCAAAGGTGGCTGGAACATGTTCTTCACCTGGCACGCTGGCGTAGACTGCGTTAATCCTGGCGCAAACCCTGCCTACTATACCACGGGCGAGCGCGCTTGGTTCGGTTGGCCGAAATCAGAGGACGTTCAACGCAAGATCGAGGCTTGGTTCGCGGCGACAGATGTAGAAACCGAGAAGTTAGCGATACGCGAGATCAACAGGGCCGAGATGGACTTTGCGACCTTTCTGCCCAGCGGCTTCTTCAAGGGCTATCAGGCGTGGCGCAAGAACCTCTCCGGCATCGTGCAGGCGCCGTTTCCCGTTGTGTGGGGTGTGACGAAGACCTGAGCGGCCATGCTCGCCTACGTCACGCGACGGATCGTAGCCACCATCCCGATCATGCTGATAGTCGCGTTCTTCGTCTTTAGCCTGCTCTACATCGCGCCGGGTGATCCGGCCGCCATTATTGCCGGAGACCAGGCGACACCAGCCGATGTTGAACGTATACGCGCCTCCCTTGGCCTCGACCAGCCGTTTCTGATGCGTTTTGTGGCCTGGTTGTGGCAGGTTGTGCATGGCGATCTTGGCATCTCGATCTCCAGCAATCTTCCAGTCGCGCAAATGATTGGACAGCGGATCGTGCCGACGCTGTCGCTGATGGCATTGGCGTTAACGTTATCGCTCGTGTCCGCGATCCCGATGGGAGTCGTCGCAGGTTGGAGGAACGGCACGTGGCTTGATCGACTGATCATGGCCGTGGCCGTCTTTGGCTTCTCGACCCCCGTGTTCGTCGTCGGCTATCTGCTTGCCTACGTCTTCGCCCTTCAACTCAACTGGCTTCCAGTTCAGGGTTACACGCCACCCTCGGAAGGGCTGCTAGCGTTTCTGCAAAACCTTATCCTACCTGCCGCGGCGCTCGGGCTGATTTACACGGCACTTATCGCACGCGTGACGCGTGCAGCGCTGCTCGACGTATTATCGGAGGACTACATACGGACGGCTCGAGCCAAGGGGCTGGGGCAGAGGGCGATCTTGTTCATCCACGCACTAAAGAATGCGGCGGTGCCGATCGTTACCGTGGTGGGCATCGGTGTCGCCCTTCTGATCGGGGGCGCAGTGGTGACCGAGAGCGTGTTTGCCATCCCCGGTCTGGGCCGACTGACCGTCGACGCGATCCTGCGGCGGGACTACCCCGTGATCCAAGGAGTCGTGTTGTTGTTCAGCCTTGTTTATGTACTGGTGAATCTGTTGGTAGACTTGCTGTATACCGTGCTCGACCCGAGGATCCGGTATTGAGCACCGCGACCGGCCCGGACCTCCATAGTCCGCCGCTCCAGCAAGGGGACAGCATCATCGCGGCGCCCGCGTTGCCGGAGATCATAGCCGTACCTAAGCGGCGCGGTCCCGTCCTGACATTCGTTCGCCGTCACCCTATGATCGCGTTAGGGGGTGCGCTACTTGCGATCATGGTCATGATCGGCTTGTTCGCGCCCTATCTCGGCACGGTGGATCCTGCCAGGCTTGCGCCATCGCGGCGGATCCGTGGTCCCTCAGGAGCCAACTGGTTCGGCACGGATATGCTGGGCCGTGACATCTACTCGCGGGTTATGTACGGCGCTCGGGTGTCACTGACAGTTGGGTTTTCTGTCGCATTGCTGTCCTCAGTAACCGGTATGCTGATCGGCGCGGTTTCCGGCTATTTCCGTTTGATCGATGCCATCGCCATGCGGGTCATGGACGGTCTGATGTCGATACCGTCGGTCCTGCTCGCAATCGCGCTCATGGCCCTGACCCGCGGGTCAGTGCTGAATGTTATCGTCGCCGTTACAATCTCCGAAATCCCGCGCGTATCGAGACTGATCCGGAGCGTTGTGCTGTCCCTGCGTGAGCAGCCGTATGTGGAGGCGGCGATCGCTTCGGGCTCGCGCTGGCCGAAGATTCTTGCGCGGCACATTGTCCCTAACACACTGGCACCACTCACCGTGCAGGCGACTTACATGTGCGCCTCGGCGATGATTACGGAGGCTATCCTGTCGTTTATCGGCGCCGGCACACCCCCAACTACCCCGAGCTGGGGCAATATCATGGCCGAAGGTCGGACACTCTGGCAAGCGAAGCCGTTTATAGTGTTTTTCCCCGCGGCATTCCTCTCGACCACGGTACTGGCTGTCAATCTGCTTGGAGACGGGCTACGGGACGCGATCGATCCCCGTTTGGGGAAGCGGCTCTGACGTGATGCTGCGCGGCGACCAAACCCTTCTCGAAGTCGACCGGCTCCAAACCCACTTCGCGACTCCCGCCGGTGTCGTGCGAGCCGTGGACGGCCTGTCCTTTACGGTCGAGTCCGGCGAGACGCTCGCGATCGTCGGCGAGTCCGGTTGCGGCAAGTCGGTCACTTCGCTTTCGGTCCTGCGGCTCATTGCGGAGCCGCCTGGCAAGATCGCCGGGGCCGTCCGTTT
>JAFAHH010000404.1 GCA_019237355.1 Acetobacteraceae bacterium
CAGGTCGTAGCCGAACTCGGCCGCGCGCTTCTCGAACAGCTTATTTTCAATCATGTATTGAGTCATGGGCGAGTTGAACGCGGCCCAGGGGATGCGGCCTACCGAAACCGTAAGTTCCTGCCGGGCGCCCTGGGCCCGGACGAGGGACGGCGCCGCGAGAGGCAGGCCCCCCGCCAGAGCAGCCCCGGCCAGCCCGGCGAGAACGGACCGTCGCCGTGCCTTCCCGAACTCGTCCGTCGTTCCGCTGCTCATAGGCTTCCCCCCGTCCGTCATCGTTCACCGTGCCAACCGGCGTTACGCGATAGCCCGGTATGCTTCGTCACGAATCAGCCCCCAAATCTCTTCCGCAAGGTGGCCGAAACGGGGCTCGGCGCGGATCGTTTCCTCGCGCGGCCGGGGCAGATCCACGGGGAGCACCGCCTTCACGCGCCCAGGATGCGTGCTCATGACCACAACACGGTCGGCCAGGAACACCGTCTCTTCGATGTCGTGGGTAATGAAAATGGCGGTCTTGCGCTGCTCGGCCGGCGCAGTCTCCCCCCAAATGCGCAGCAGCTCCACTTGCAGGATCAGCCGCGTCTGCGCGTCGAGCGCCCCGAGCGGCTCATCCAACAGCAGAATGTCCGGCCCGTTGGCGAGCAGCCGCGCCAGCGCGACCCGCTGACGCATCCCGCCCGAGAGCTGATGCGGATACTTATTTTCCGACCCGGCCAGACCCACAAGCTCTATATAATGGCCAACCCGCTCCTCGCGCGTGGATCGGGAGAGCTCCTTGCCCGGCGTGCCATGCCGGAGCCCGAACCCGATATTGTCCCGTACGTTCAGCCAGGGGAACAAAGCATAATCCTGAAACATGACACCCCGATCCGCTCCGGGGCCGGTTATCGGCACGCCATCCTTTTCGATCGTGCCGGAACTAGGCTCCGCAAGACCTGCGACCATGTTCAGCACCGTGGACTTGCCGCAACCAGACGGGCCGACGACGCAGATGAATTCGCCCGACTGAATCTCGAGGCTCACATCCGCAACGGCGACCGTCCGTTGGCCGGTCCCCGGCGCCGTGAACTCCTTCGACACGTTACTCAGCTTGAGTTTGGGCGCCCGGTTTGTAGTGGCCACGGCTCAGTATCTCCACGGCATCAGCCAACGCTCGGTAGCGCGGAAGAACCGGTCTATCAGCAGGGCGACCACGCCAATCACGATCATGCACACGACAATGCCATTGAGGTCGATGCTATAGGCGTAGAACACGAACATCATCTGCCCGATGCCACCTGAAGTGCCGCCACCCGACTTGGCGCCTACCGCCAATTCGGCGGCGATGATCGCCGTCCACGCAACCCCCATCGCCACCCGTGCGCCCAGCATGATGCTCGGGAGTGCCGCGGGGAGGATCACCGTGGCCAAGATTCTTGGCCTCGGCACTCCCATGGTCATCGCCGCTTGCACGAGCTTGCGATCGACCCGGCTCACACCATGAACCGTGTTGATGAGCAGCGGAAAGAAGGCGGCGTACGCAACGATCGAGAGTGCGGCTGGGGTGCCGGTGCCGAGCAGAAGGATGGCAATGGGCAGCACGGCCATCGGCGCGATGGGGCGGAAACTCTCGATTATCGGATCGAGATTATCCTTCACGCTTCGGCTCGATCCCATCAGCAGTCCGAGCCCAACCCCGAACACCACCGCAAATGCAAAGCCGAGCAGCACCCGGCCAAGGCTCTGCAGCGTCGCCGAGAACAGCCCGCCGCTGCCGGCCAGATGAAAGAAGGCTGCAACAACCCCTACCGGTGCTGGTGCGCGCGTATCAGCGGGGAGCGTGACTGCCCAAATCTGCCAGGCAATCACCAGCACAGCCGGCAGCAGGACGGCATTGATTACTGGCGTCCAGCGGGATTCGGGAGCTGGCCTTATCATGCCAGCTCCGTCCCCTGCGCCCAGGGCGTGAGCCAGCGTTGCAGCGCGCGCAATGCCAAATCGGCGAAATAACCAACGATCCCAATGACCACCAGGAAGGCGAACACCTTCGGGCTCATGAGCAGCTCGCGATACCACTCGATCGCAAAGCCAAGCCCGCTCGGCGCGCCAATCAACTCAGCCGCGATGATCGCCGCCCAAGCGGCGGCGAAAGCGAGCCGTATTCCAACCATCACGGTCGGCAGCGCCGCCGGGATGATTACGTAACGCAGCACTGCCCATCTCCCCACACCCATCGTCCGGGCCGCGGCAATGAGGCGCTGATCGACATTGCGCACACCGGCGATGGTATTGAGGAGGATCTGAAAGAAGGCGACATAGACCAAAATGAACAGCGGCAGAATGTCGCCGACGCCGAAGATGAATAGCGCGAGGGGAATCCAGGCGATGCCCGAGATCGGGCGCAGCAGCTCCACCACCGGATCGATGATGGCCTCGGCCTCGCGTCGTAGACCCATCAAAAACCCAAGCGGGATTGCAAGCACCGCCGCAATGACGAGGCTAATCCCCAACCGCGATACGCTGATCAGGGCGTTTTCCGAAACTTCCCCCGCAGCGATGAGGCCTCCTAAAGCAATGGCCACGCGGAGCGGCGAAGGGAGCTGGACCGGGCGATTGACCCAGAGTGCGAGCAGCCACCATAAAGCAATGAAAATAACGAATGAGCGAATCGCGATAACCCCGCGCTTGCTCATCCATCGGGTTATCTGACTGGGTTTCGCGCCGCCGGGCCCTTGCCAGGTATGAGTTGCATCGAGCTCCCTCTGCAATACCGGCGTCTGCAGGGAAGAAGGCTGCGGCGGCCCTGCGTGCTGCCGCTCCGCGGCGCTGCTCATCGCATCTTTCCTCCTCGAAAGATCGCGTCTCGGCCAGCATCGTGCGCCAACGGCATCGTTGTCAAGGGAGGCGAATGATCAAATTGCCCGCAGACTTCATAAGCTATTTATTTGGTAACGGCTGTAAATCCGCCATCGACGTAAATGACCTGGCCGTTGATGTACGAACCAGCCTCCGAGGCAAGCAGCAGCGCGGGCCCGCAGAGATCGTCCGGCTGGCCCCACCGGCGTGCTGGCGTCCAGTCACGAACGAAGTCATGAAACGTCTTCTCGCGCGCCTGAGTGAACTCGGTGGCCGTGTAGCCGGGCGCCAGCGCGTTCACGGTCACTCCGGTGCCAGCGAGATCCGCCGCTAGCGCGCGAGTGAAGGCCGCTATCGCGCCCTTCGCCGACACATAGGGGACCAGGAGCGGACGCGAAACGTGGCCCATGATCGATCCCATATTGATGATGCGGCCCGATCCTTGCGGCACCATCACGCGCGCAGCTAGCTGGGCGACCATGAAGCAAGCGGTGAGGTCGGTATCGATTACACGCCGCCATTCCTCGATGGACAACTCCAGAAATGGCTTGCGCACGATGATGGCGGCATTGTTGACCACGATATCGAGCCGGCCGAAGCGCGCCAGCGCCTCTTTAAAGGCGCCCTCGACCGCCCCGGGGTCGGTCACATCGAAAACCATAAAAGCAACCTCGGCTCCGGCGCTCCTTAATTCGTCGGCGCGTTGTACCACTCGGTCACTAAGATCGGCGAGAACGAGCCGCGCCCCGGCCGCGGCAAAGCCGCGCGCCAGGCCGGAGGCAATCCCCCCTGCCCCGCCCGTAATCAGACCAACCTTGCCCTCGAGCGAGAACAGCTTTTCCGGCGCCAGGTGCTCGAACATGAGCCACTCCTTCGCGGTTACGGCTTACGGCCGCGGCGGCCAGGTGCGGTATTGGTCGAGAGCAGCGAGGT
>JAFAHH010000564.1 GCA_019237355.1 Acetobacteraceae bacterium
AACGCTGGATCGGGGTGAGCCAGCCCGCCTGAGAAGGCTGAACGCGGCAGCCAAACCTTAGGTTGAGCTGTGAGGCAGGTATTCTCCTCAGACCCTTCAAAGCAGAGTACCGGTTAAAAATGCGTGAGCAATTACTTCAGTTCGAAACGGTTCTCTGTTTGTTCGAATGCTTGAGAACCTTGACCCGATCGCTTGGCTTGGAATTGCTTGCAACGCCAGAAATTAGGCAAGGCGGCGTCACGCCGAAGCCATCTTGGAATAGGGTTTCAGAGCGCGATTAAACGTTCCCGACGATCGGGACCCCAATTCCGGCCCCATTTTGCGGCGCAAAATGGGACCCGGTGCTCGCAAACTGGGAACCGGGTCCGCCTCGAGCCATCGCGGCTTTCTGCTTCCCGTCCGATTGGAAGCGCTCTAACTTATTTTTGCAAGCATAATCGGGACCGCATCAATTGGGGAACCCGGTCACGCGCTCCTGGAATTGCCCGCAATTTCCAGTCAAGCGCGATCTGGTCTACTAATGATCGGCCGGTTCTAATTCAGCAGACCTGCGTGACCCGCTACGCACGAATGCTCCTGCCCTTACGTGTCATCGGCATGCCGCTTTACATAGCCCTTCGTGTGATGATGGATCTTGCCGTCCTTGTCGCGATATTCGCGGGATTTGAGGTCGGCTGAGTCCCCATCGGCGGACGCGCTGTCCGTGTGGGAACCGGCGCCAGGGTGGGAGCGGGCCCGGTCGCTCTGATCAGAGTGGGCCGAACCACCATGATGCCGGCTTACATGTTCCCCATGCGCGCGGCGTTCGAGCGTATCCCGGCCGACGACCTTGCTGAATAGGCTGTCCTCCTCATAAAGCAGCGCCAATTTGCTCTCTTCGAACTGCCTGAAGAATTCGTCCCAGGAGATCTCAACCAAGCTTTGATGTTCTGACTGCGGGTTGTCTGGGAACATTATGCGAATGATCCCGACATCGCCGCCCTGATGGGTCCGATCAACGGCAGCGGGCTTGCCGCCCTTCCCTTCGGCCCATCTGCGGATTATCTCATGGTCTATTGTCGATAAAGCCATTTATCTGCCTCCCATTGACGGTTGGATCCATTTGGCTGCGGTCAGAATTGCGCGCCTTTCGCTCCACGAGCTCTCACCTCCGTTAGGACAAGGGAAGCGTAGAGACAAGCGTGGTGGCTCGGGGGAGGAATCGTTGAAAGCTCCAATCCCGCCTCCAAAACAAGGCGAGAGCAGAAGGGGCCGGTATCACCCCCGTCCTGCTCTACTGCCAGCGCTATCTGCCCGGCGCGGATCCCTCATTCGCCTCACGAAGCAGCCCGATTACCTCCTCATCCGAAGTTTGCCGGAAATCGTCGTACCACTCGCCGACCGCGCGAAAATATCGCGGTGCAGCCAGGCAAATGATTTCATCGGCTTCGGTAGAAAGTGCCTCGATCGAATCCGGCGCCGCAACAGGAACAGCTAAGATGCGCCGGAAAGGGCGCAAGCGCTTCAAAGCCCGCAAGGCGGCACGCGCCGTACCCCCGGTGGCTATGCCGTCGTCAACCACTATAGCGGTGCGGCCTTCCGCCGACATTGGCGGCTGCGTGCCGCGAAAGAGCTGCCGGACCCGATCTATTTCGTGGAGCTGCCGCTGCACCTCGGCTTCAATATAGGCGGGCGATGCCCCCACCATTCGCGCCAGTTCCTCGTTCATAACCACCTGCGGCTCGGCTCCGTCCACCACGGCGCCGATACCCAGCTCCCGGTGGCCGGGTGCTCCGATCTTGCGCACTAGCAGCACATCCAGAGGCGCCTGCAGCGCCTGGGCAATCTCAAACCCAACAGGTACCCCTCCCCGAGGTAGGGCAAGCACAAGGGGACGAGCATCCTTGAAGCGGGCCAACGCCGCCGCGAGCCGACGCCCAGCATCGTGGCGATCGGCAAATACCATCTCCTCCATCGCCCGTCTCCTTCTGTCCCTTTCCGGATCATCCGTTTCGCCGCACCGCATCGCCCGCAGAAGCCAACCGGTAAGCTTTGGAATGAATGTCTGGTTCAACCGGCGCATTGGCAAGGGACCTGCCGCAATTGAATGGCTGTAGCGGAGCCGCCTAGCGCTTATCTAACGTGCCAATTATAAAGCGGTGCGAGGCTAGCATGTCTATTCCACAAGACGTCCAGCCGGTCCGCATCGAGCCTGAGGGGCTCGACGGATTTCTGGGTTTGGCTGAGCAGGTTAGGGGCGTTGTCATTTTTGCTCACGGTAGCGGGAGCGGCCGGTTCAGTCCACGCAACAATTTTGTGGCTGCGGCGCTGCGGTCTGCCGGGCTCGGTACCTTCCTGCTTGATCTCCTCAGCCACACCGAGGAGCGAGATCGACGCAACGTTTTTAATATCGGCCTGCTCGCTAACAGACTCGCGCTCGCCCGGTCGTGGATCAAGCGCCATGCCGAGCTAGCGGCCCAGCCAATCTTCTACTTCGGGGCCAGTACGGGCGCCGCGGCTGCGCTGGCCGCGGCCGCGAGAGATCAGACAATCGCCGCCGTGGTGTCTCGGGGCGGGCGGCCGGACCTCGCCATGGATTTGCTCGGCGATGTGCGCGCGCCCACCTTGCTGATCGTAGGCGGCTGGGATCATGCTGTCATCGACCTCAACCGTGAGGCTTATGAACGCCTGACTTGCGAGAAGCGGTTGGTGATCGTCCCCCAGGCCAGCCACTTGTTTGAAGAACCAGGCAAGCTCGACGAAGTGGTCAAGCTTGCGACAGAATGGTTTCAAATCCATTTAAACCGCCCAGTTTCGGCCGGCGCAGCATCCGGCGATTGAAGCGCGATGGCTTAGGAATACCCTCGGAATGCCGGAAACAGTTCGGCAAAAGCAGAACTCTGCAGCATGACGGCTTCGAGCTCAAGCATCATGCTGTAGCAGAACCGCCACGGAACCCCCGCGTTTGCTAAGCTAAAATGCAAGAGGAGGCAGTCATGGCCGTATGTGATGTCTGCGGCAATGATTACGAAAAGGCCATTCAAATCATAAAAGAGGGCCGCACACATACATTCGATAGCTTCGAATGCGCCATTCACGCGCTGGCGCCTACATGCGCCCATTGTGGCTGCCGGATAATCGGCCATGGGGTAGAGCAGGGCGGCTCGGTTTATTGATGCGTACGCTGCGCCAGTGCCAAAGGCGCAAGCGGGTTGAAGGATCGAGCGTAACTGGGCCAATTAGCGAACGCGAGCTAAGGGCAGACCGCGATCATATTGGATTGGCGGAGGCGATCCAGATCGCGTGGGCGTTGCCATGGCGCTAGCGCGATGCGATCCCGCTCGCCAAACGAAAGCTAGGAACTGCCCTGGGATAGATGGAGAAGATCAATGAGCGCGACGGGTCTCGAAGTGTTCGATAAAACATTACAGATTACGAATACCTGGCTTGAAGAGCTCATGACTGAAATAGGGCCGCAAAGGCAGGTCGCATGGCACGCGCTTTCGGCGGTGTTGCAGGTTGTACGAGATCGCCTGCCGATCGAGCTATCGGCGCATCTCGCGGCACAATTGCCGCTGCTTGTTCGCGGAGCCTATTTTGATCAATGGCGCCCTGAGAAGCAGCCGGATATCTTCCGAACCGAGCAGGAGTTCCAGGCAAGAGTGGAGGCGAAGCTCACAGGCACCAGACCCGTGAACGTACGCGAGGTGGCGCGCGCCATTTTCGGCGTTCTCGACCGGCATGTCACGCCGGGGCAAATTGAGAAGGTTCGCGAAGCCCTGCCTGAGCACGTGCGCGCTCTATGGCCCGCCCCCGGCCAATTCCAGCCAGCAGCCACGGGTTCCCTCGGCGGTGGTGGCGAATTATCAATGGGCCGGCGCGAATAGGCTTAACTAAAGGCAAACTCGCCGGATAGTATCACCCGAATAAGTGCCCGAAGCGCTTTGCCTTTGTCGCCAGATAGGCGTCGTTAACACCATTCGGGGCAAAGGCAAGGCTTTCGCGTCCGATGACCTCGACTCCGCTAGCGGCGAGGGCGGTTATTTTAGCTGGGTTGTTCGTGAGCAGCCGAACCCGATTTATCCCGAGCTCTCGCAATATGGCAGCGGCAATAAGGAAATTGCGCTCATCCGCGTCCCAGCCCAGCGCACGATTGGCATCGAGCGTATCGAGCCCGCGGTCCTGAAGGGCATAGGCGCGGAGCTTATTGATCAACCCGATGCCGCGGCCCTCTTGCGCGAGATAGAGGAGTGCCCCTGCCCCTTCCTGGGCCATCCGCCGGATCGCACCCCGAAGTTGCGAGCCGCAATCGCAGCGCAGGCTCCCGAGCAGGTCCCCCGTAAAGCATTGCGAGTGCAACCGCACCAATGGCGCGTCAGTGTTCCGCGGTTGCCCAACCAGAATCGCGAGATGCTCCAGCCCAGCATCTGGGCCGCGAAAGGCCACGATACAGCTATCGGGCGCGCCCTCGAGCGGCAGATGGGCCTCGGCGACACGCACCAGCGTGGCTGCGGAGACATGGGGGTAAGCAAGCACGTCATCGGCCGCGGCGGTGAGTAGCTCAAGCTTCGCGGCCGCAGTGAGTG
>JAFAHH010000689.1 GCA_019237355.1 Acetobacteraceae bacterium
ATATCGAGCAAGCGCTCGAACTGGGCGCGCATGGGCCGCGCAACCTCCACGTACTGCTGCTCGAGGATGACCCGGGGGCAGCGCGAGGTTCCTGAAGGCATTTCCGGGCGGCTGAACATATGCTAGCCTATGAAGGCTTCAGATCAAACACTATACTCCAGAGTTTTGCGTTTGAGAGCGCGATTCAGGCGTTCCGACGATCGGGACCCCGATCCCGGCACCCATTTCGCTGCCCAAAATGGGATCCGGTGCTCGCGAATCGGGAACCCGAGTCCGCATCAAGCCGGGGTCTAACGATACTCGGCTTTCCCGTAATGCGGATCGGCGCTGAATGGCGCGCCGCCCCTTCCTGACAGAAGCGGAACGGGCCGACTGGGCCGCGTTCGCCCGTCATGTTCGCGCTCTCCCCGGCCGGGTGACGCCCGAGTTCAGCGCCCCGCCGGGGAACGGCCGATCCGCTGAGGCGAAGCCGCCGCCCCAGACCGAGGGAGTGGGTCTTCGCCGTGCGCGTCCGGCGGTGCCCCCACTGGTTATTGGCGCGCAACCACCGGGCCTCGATGGTGGGTCATGGCAACGGTTCCGTACCGGCAAGCTTCGCGCCGCCCGCACGCTCGATTTGCATGGCAGGACGGCACAGCGTGCCTGTCATGCCCTCGAGCATTTCCTCCATGCGGCTCATGCCGACCGGCTACGCTGTGTCGAGGTGATAACCGGGGTGGGCCGCGGCGAAGGGACCGGCGTGATCCGGCGCGAATTCCCGATATGGCTCAATCTACCCAGCGTTCGCTCATTGGTGCTGGCAGCCATCCACCCGCATGCTGGCAACCCGGGCGCAGTCCGCCTCTTGCTGCGGCGAGCGCGGTAGAATGCGAGCCGGATAACGGCTCGTAAGGTTTTGTCCGATAGGAAAGCTGTCTTTTTTGATGCATGGGGGCCGGTATTGGCCGTGGGTCGTGCCGAACTGCAGCCGCAAGCTGCATCGAGCAAACAGCGTGAGCATGGTGCGGTATGCCGGCCCCCATCAGGGCAGCACGGCCACCCGAATGCCGGAAGAACCGGACAAGCCTTGAGCGGCGCGATGGCGCTGGAGAGGGTCCGACAGACCTGGGAAGCGGGGCCACGGTTCCTTATCCTTCGCGAGTCCGGCGGCCGATCTGATGTTGCAAATCCTGCCCGTTCCGGAAGAGGATTATTTCAGCTCACCAGATCGAGTTACTGCCTCAATCCCCGGGGAGTTGCTTCGTTTGGTAATGCGGTTGAGGAAGTGCAAGGCGGGATCCGTTACGTTTTAGAACGTTATCAGACGGTGCAAAACGCCGTCGTACATTGGCCGTCCGACCCGGGAAGGGGGCAATGAGGCGCCCCGATACATAATGCGCGATATGCTGCATGTCCTGAACTGCCTCGCGAGCAGCAGCTTGCAAATATTGGCGAACACCGGGTCCGGCATAGCCGACCCGGCAGGATCCGATTGGGCATAGACCGACGCAGCGACTCCTCAGGCGAAGAACCCTTCTACGATCTTGATCAGCTCGATCTTTTGATCGCTCACATGACTGTGGTGGGTGGGATCCAGGCGGTTCGCCTCACTCAACAGCGAGCCGGGGCCGATCAGCAAATCACCGAAACCAGCGCGGGCGGCGACACAGGAATGCCGATGATGACTGGCGTAACTGGCCGTCAGGAACCCGGCCTCTTCATGTTCGCCGTCGCGGAATACGTTCGCGCGCGGCACAAACAGCGTCGAAAGCACGACGGCACCGGTTGCCGTATTGGCGGAGAATTCCGCAGCCGTGTCCCAGCCTGGCCTGGCGGACGCGTTACAATCGCAATGCCCGGAGCACCAACCGAAACGGCGCAGTATACCGCGAAATCCCGGTCCTTTGCGGTATGCGTTCGGCAGGGCGTCACCACGAATTCATGCACGTACGGCGCGGCGTCACGATCGCCTTTCCCCGGATCCCGATACCACCCGGCCGCCCCTCCACCACATGCCCATAGCAATCCGGGTTCGCCTGGGCACTGGCCTTTTGGACCCGGTCGCCTTCGCGTCGGTCACGGCCACATGAAGCGTAAGATCCTCTTCCTGCACTCGATGCAAATAGGCGACCTATTGGAGGTGGTATACGGTGCCATGCGCCTCGGTCCGGGCCGTCGATGATGGAGGGAGTTCAGCGCGTCGTGGCTGAGAGAGCGGTGGGCGCACCCGCTCTCCCGACACACGGCCCGCACCGCTTCAAGCTTAGCGAGCAGATCATCCCCGGGCGCGTATGCGGAGCATGCGATTCACGATGGCGGCGGAAATATACTGACGGCCGTGAATAGCCGCGCAGCCTATGGCGCAAGCGCCGCATCGCAGGTCACGCCGGTCCCGGCAATCCCCGGGGCGAATAAGCGTTCGTCCGCGACGCTCGCCACGGCGTGCCCATTCAGGAAAGCGCGCGGAGGTTAGCGTCCTAGCGGCTGCCGATACTCGGCGCCACTTATATGAGCATATGGTTTAATGAGCATATGGTTTCCTCCCCGGGATTGCGCGCGGCATCGATGTCCTCAATCATGACGCATAATCGGTCGAGGCAAGGAGAGCCGGAGATGCCGTTTCCCACTCTGCTAGCCGCGGAGCAATCGGCGCTGATGCTCATCGATTTTCAGGAACGGCTCGTCCCGGCAATCGACGGGGGCCAAGCTGTGGTTGCGCAAGCGCAGCGCCTAGCCCAGGCCGCGCGTCTGCTCGGAGTTCCGGTACTGGCAACCGAGCAACTACCGGATCGGCTTGGCCCAACCGTCGCTCCATTACGGGATCTGCCGCTTGCGGTCATCCCCAAAGCCGAATTCGATGCTTGGCGGGCGGCTAATGTACGATCGGCACTTCCGCCGGATCGGGCAACCATCGTACTCGCCGGATGCGAGGCGCATGTATGCGTGTTGCAGACCGCCTTTGGGCTGCTCGAAGCAGCACGGCCGTCACCGCGTAAGTTTCG
>JAFAHH010000870.1 GCA_019237355.1 Acetobacteraceae bacterium
GAAATCATCCCGCTCTAAGGTTTCGGGCCGAGATCTAGACCGACGGCTCCTCGGCGGCGTGAAGGAAATGGCGGTTCTGGCCCACGCCAATAATTAGCACAGACCCACCCCTGAGGTGCGCCCTTTCACGCTAAGCTTCAGTCGCAAGCTGGGGATTGCCAAGTTTACCAGGGCTGGCATTTCGGCAGGGAGGCTGGTGAAGCCAACGAGATGACGCCGAAGCCCGCCTCCTATCCCGGCACCGCTTTCCGGCTGGGATCATCAGCCACGCGCGGTCTTGGCTCTATCACGTATTCAGCGTGAGCCGGCGTGATGTCGAACTGATCGTGACCGAGCGGACCCGGCACGCGCCGCCGAAGCGATTATCCGCGTGGCGGAGAACGAGAGCACGCGAGGCGATCTCGTCTCGGGCGCGCTCGGCATCGAGGCGTTAACGAACAACCTGAAAGCCACGCTGGCCGAGGTCGAGGCCTGGCGCGACACCGGCCTTGCTACCGATTTACCCCAGCGGCTCAGGGGGCCCTGGATTAAGAGCTAAACCAGGGATCTCAGCACGGGCTCGACTACCGATCGGGGTGAAAAGGGCTATAACCTGCATGCCCATATGCCGCGAAGCCTTAGTCCGTCTACCCGTTGGCCGGATTAGGGTTTTGCAAACCGGACCTGCCGAAAATGCTTGTCACCTGAACTGCATCAAGGTGCCCTGTCGAGATAAGGCCTGCGCCTTGATTCCCGCCGGTTTCCTATCGGGAGTTCGAGCTTTGCACGACCTTGCAGCTCGCCGAGAGACGCGGAGGGTTTCGCAACGTCTGCAGGATGACGCAGAACCGCTCCGTTGTCGCGATTAACCGGTCAACGACCCCTCTCTCCGCATCCGTATCGAGCTCGAAGCTAAGCCTGATGTCGGTAAGGCCGACGGGGACCGTCTTGTCGATCCCTAAAGTGCCGCGGGCGTCCCAGCTTCCTTCAGCAAATATGCGCCCGCCACGGACAGGGACAGCCATCGCTATGGCAACGGCGCGTAATGTGACTCCTGCGCAGGCCACCAAGGCTTCCAGTAACATGTCGGCCGAACAAGCGAGATCGCCCGTACCACCCGTTGCGGGGTGTAAGCCGGCCATTGTCTCACTATGCCAGGTCCGGATAACACAGGCGATATCCTGATTACTGATTGAGGCCTCCGCCCGCGCCGAGGTAATCGCGGTGTCTGGTGTCTCACGATATCGTTGTTTCAGTGGCGTCTGTAAGGTGCGCAACTTCTCGGCATCCATGCTTTTCAGTCCTATCTCGGTTCATGTTCAGTAGGCGGTACCGGCCAGTTAGCAACGGCAGAGCATGATAGTTTCGAACTGAAGCTCATCATACTTCAAAGCCACTCTGGCCACACGACCTGCTTCATTGAGGGCGTTCGGCAACACGCCAAGCTGTTTCATGAGCGTCGCCATGTCCCAGTAATCGGTCTCCCGTTTGATCTTCTCCGGTGAGCCCTGCACGACCGAGGCGCCACGCACTTCGTAGCGTTTTGTTTGTTTTAAACATGCCCACGTCGGTACCAGTCATCACCCACTCAGCGTAGCCGTGACCGTTTTGCATTGAGCTGCTGGTTACGGCAAACTTGCCGTCGGGAGGCTGTTCGAAGAAATGTTTGGCAAATTCACGGATGTCGGCGGTTCCGTGATTCACGACACCCAGCGCCGCCTCCTCGAGGCTAGCGTCCTCCGTGAACATCGCCGCGACTTTGTCCGGGTCATGCGAATTCCAGGCGAGGATAGCGGCCTCGGCCATGTCGGCAGCGGCGGGCCGGAGCTGCCATACAGTGCGCTGATGCGCACGGTCGCAAGCGCAATCGGTTTTACGATTCCATTCACTCGTGCCATCCCCGCCTCCCTCTGAGAGTTTGGATCCCCAAGAACAACCTAATTTTATGGCACGTGGGTGAGTCGGCAAGGATACCGCACCTAAGCGGCTCAGTGCACAATCCCGCTCGGCGGCGGCGAACCTCGTTGGCAGTCAGGGCACTCGCTTCGGCGAAAGAGGGCGGCGCCTTGCGAGGCGCCGCCGTCCAGGTTCAGGGGGAATGCACAGTGGCCAGGAAAACCACCGTGCATGCACATCAAGCCGATTGTAT
>JAFAHH010000873.1 GCA_019237355.1 Acetobacteraceae bacterium
GGGCGGGCTGGTCGGCGCGGGCCAGGTCGATCTTCGGGTTGCTGGGATCAAAGGTGCCCGCGTTGTCCACAGCCTTGATTTGGTGAGGCTCGAAGGCAATCCAGACCCGGTGCTGCTGAACCCCTTCGATTTTTTTGCCGCGGCGAGACCCATAATGACCCACATGGGTAATCCCGTCATACCCTTGTGCGGCTAAATGCTTCTGGAGTCCCGACTTACTCAAGCCTCCTTGACGGACAACCTCTTCATAACTCGCGTGGGGTCGCTGAACCTCGTGGACATCGGGCTGAAAACTGATGTTGTAAGGCCGCAGGGCCTTGCGAAATTCCGGGTGGGATTGATAGAGGCCCCAGAGCCGTTGCGGTTCGGCCGTCATCATTTGCTTCATTTGTTGCCAGGTGAAATTCATCGACACGTTCGGTAACGATTCAAGCGCCGCGTGCATCTGTTGCCAGTGCTGATCGGTCGGCGTGACTGCCTCATCACTGACCAGCAGAATGGGCCGTGTCTGTTTGATGCGAAACCGACTGCGCGCCGGCTCGGGAAGGTCTGCTGTAGCAATCTTGCCACGGTCAATGTCAAACGGCTTGCGGATGTTGAGGTACACGCTAAAAACGTGTCCCTTGGGCCGTTCCACCCAGCCGGCAAACTGGTTGCCGAACTCTGCATTGAGAATGTGCTCACCCTTGGCAACGGCGACACCGACGTTGCTCTCTGTTGAGTCAAGAATCATCGCTTCCAGCTGATGCAACTGGTATTGGCGAGACTCCAAATCTTCAGCCTGCCGCTGGAGCGATCGTTGAGCGACACGGTCCTGAGTCAACCTCAATTCCTTCACTGTGTACTGCAGATCGGCCGCCACCTTCGCGGCTTTTTGCTTGAGCGCCGGCAGTAACTCGCGGCGCACTCGTTCCACCGGCACGGCGAGTTTACCGCCAGCCCTGTCGACCAGGCCACTCCCGTGCTGCTTGTAGTCCTCCGCGATCGCCGCCGCGTCCGTAAAATAGAACCCTGGTCCATAGAACAGCTTTTCGCCCTTGGCGAGTTTGCTTTTCAAGAACTCGTCAAAGCGGTCCCAAGGGGTGCCGTGGTACACCACCTTGGGCATCAGGTTCTCAACGACGACCGAATGTTCCACCGGTGCCTGCTGCTGCGGCTCACCCGTTTCCGGGTCGATGACTTTGGACGCATGGGCCGCATCGTGCTCCCAATCGCCGAACCAGGCACGAAACGCGGGAGCGCGGGTGCCAAGCTCCTGATACTCCTTGCGCAGCCGGGCTGCTTTCGCTTCCGGCGTCTCTGGCGCCGCTGCGGCCGGAGCTTGCTTGCCTTGTGCATCCTGACCTGGTTCCGGGCGCGGCCCCGGATCGTCCTCATGCTCGCCCTCGTGCTCGTGCCCGCCCGGCATTTCGTCCCGGTACAACACTCTCCCCGTGCGGTTGCTCTTCCAGCCCTTACCGCCGCGCGGTCCCGTGTACGGCGTCCACTCCCCGCCCGCGCTGCCGCCGCCCTGCGGGTCCAGGAAATTGGTTTGCCCGGCCGCGTCCTTTTTCTTCCGCGCGTACTGGTCCGCCTCTGGCTGGTAGGTGCCGTCCCACTCCAGCACCAACTCCCGCAGCTGCTCGGGATCCTTCACCGGCTCGGCCTCGCTCAGACTGAACGGGCCGCCGCCGCGATGGTAGTACAGGTCATGCCCGGGACTATCATTCCGGTCGTCCACCACCACGACATGCTCCGCGATCTCTGGGGCCTCCACCTGGTCTGTCGTGCCGCCCTGCGGCAGCGTCACCAGGCAGATCCGGTGCAAAGAATCGTCATGCGGATCGGTGAGGTAGAGCCAGCCGCCGCGCGGCACCGCCCCCAGCACGTCCGCCAGGACGGCCGCGTTCTGGACGTTGACGGGATCAGGCGGCGGCAAAGGCTCGGTCAGCTCGTTTGTGTTGTCCGATTCGGCCGCGTACTTCCCGACTGAGGCTGCCGCCAAGACTTCTTCCAGTTCGGCGTCGGTCACTGCCGTAGCATCCGTCAGACCGCTGAGAAAGGACCGAAACTCCTGCACTAGCGCTGTCACACTCGCACCCCTTAACTGTGCCGTGAATAAATGGACAAGAATTTTTGAGCCAGCAACTCCATCTCCGATGCCAACCGCTCGTACTGCTTGGCGAGTTCGCTCCGTCTGAACGGTACTTCCTCCCCTTGCTCAACCCGATGTTGCTTCCATTCGCGCCGGTCCCGCTCGGCCGCCCCAAAGCCGGTCGTCGCCGGCACACGCTTCCTTCGTTCCTCTTCCCGCTGGTGCTCCGTCAACCGGTCGAACGCCTCGCTATACGCCTCATCTTCCGACAGCGGTTCTGGGTTGCCGCCGAGCAACAAGTCATACAGCCGGCCGGGTAAATCGTCTTCGTGCCCGTTGAATTCCTCCGGATACTTCGCCGCCACGCTCTGGGCCACGTCGTCCAGCCCGCGCACCGCGTCCGCATCAATGCCCCGGCTGGCGCGGGCCTTCAAGGTGTCCAGGCTGCCGTACCCCTGGCTCTCCGACAGCTGCCGCGCATCCTTGAGGAGCCGCGTCCGGTCCTTCTTGAACTCGCGATCGTGGGCCAAAATCTCCGCCGCCAACTGGTGTAGGTGCTCGCCCTTCAGCCCCGACTTCCTTGCTTTCTTCGCCCAGATGGCCCGTTCATAAGCCCGGCTCTGGGCCAGCTGCTGCCGGTGCGACGGCTCCGGGGACTCGGCTTCCGACTCCGGCTCATCGAACACTTTGCCGGTATGGGCTACCACCGCCGGCCCGTGCCGTGGCTGGTGGAGGTTGACGTGCCCGGATTGCTGCAATTCGTGCAATGCCTCGTGCAAGGGCGAGCCCGGCTCGTGCTTGTCGCCGGTCAGGCGCTGCAAGGTGCCCACGTCAGCCTCGCCCGTGTCCAGGTGCTGTAGCAGTTGCTTTTTCAGGTGATGGTGCTGGGACGGCTTGGACCGTGCGTCGCCCTTCTCCGACAACGCAGCGATTTTCTTCCCGGTGAACTTAGGGTGCCCCTTGGCAATCCTTCCGTCCTTGCCGATACATACAGGACTGCCGCCGCTGCGCTTGCCGCCGTGGCCCTCGTGGGCACCGATCGTGATCCAGGTACACGAACCGGAACCACTGGACTTGCTCCGCTCATAACCCTCTGGATCTTCACGCCGCCCAAACCGGTCAAACAGGCCGCGATTGGGGACCGTGTTACCGCCGAAGAAGCCCGGCGCGGATACCGGGGGCTTAGGCTTGACGGGCACAGCTTCCCCTGGGTCCGGCTGTGCCTGGTCGGTCGGTTGTCGGTCGAACCACTCGGCGAAGCTCAGGCCGTGTTTCGGACCGCCCAGCGTGCGCGACTCGTTCCATTCCTTCTGCCACGAGGCACGAGGCTTGGTCACCGTGTAGCCGTGCGGAGACTGAATGGTCACAGGATCATGCGGACCGGTCAGGTAAGAACCGACGTTCGCCAGCGCCCGTCCGAAGGACTTCACCCGCATCTTTCCACGATTGACCGGATCAATGACGGTCAGCCCTTCATCCGGCGCCAGAGATACCTGGCCGTCCTTGCCCACCTTCAGCCGGGCCAACTCGTCGGGGTGAACCCGGGCGCCGTTGGCCAGGGTGACGTAATGCCGAATGGGCCGGCCGGTGGCGTCACTCAAGATAAAGGCATCCGGCGTGTACTCGTGGCCGTAAATGGGGTCGCCGTGGACGGTCTGCCCTTTCTCGACCCTGGGAACTTTCACGTCGCGGTAGCGGTCACTCACCGAGAGCTTGCCCTGGCGTTGCAGCTGCAAGGCGGCCCGGAGATCGTCGCCGCGCACTTCGGTCTTGCCGGTGAGCGGTTGGCCAGCGTCCGGCGATGGAGCCTCGTTGAAGAGAGATGGTCGCTCGGTGGCTGGGGCTGCAGCCGGGGAAGCAACCGGAGTTGATGCCGGCGCCTGAACATGCTGTGTCTGATCGGCCGGACCCACGGACCCCAGAGCCTTCCCAGACGCCACCGGCAGCAACTCCGGGCGCGGGTGATCCTCCGGCATCCTGGGCCAACCACTGAAGCGGTAGCGCTGCACCTGGTTGGCGTGCAGCAGCACCGCCCGAAACGCCTCCGGGGTCAGGCCAGTCTGCGGTGCGATCTCGGCATAGAGATCGGCCAGCGGGATATTCGCACCCTTGGCCTGGAAGTGCCGGACCACGGCCGCATCGATGGCAGCCAAGGACCGGTTGAGCGTGTCAGTACCGGGCAGGTGGGCCAAGTCGCCGCGCGGGTCGGGGGTGCCGGTTTCCCGACCGTGAGCGATCGCCCGCAGCAGTTCGTTGGCTTGCCGGTTATGGTCGGCCGGATCAGTAGTTGCAGCCGTTGCTGGTTCGCCGCCCGCCAGCAGTTCCTGAACCTCCGCATCCGTTTTGCCGCGTGCCTCTTCCTTGTGAGTCAAACCGGCCAGCATGCGCCGCTGGGCCGGACTCATGGCGGCCACTTCGTCCGGACGGTAGCCGTGAGTCGCCGCCTTTGCTTTTGGTGGCGCCCACACCTTGCCCCCGCGTGGTCCCGTCCGCACCAGCGTCCAATCCGGGCTCGGCGGCGTCGGCCCGTGGTACTCGGCGGCGAACCGCTCCGGGACGTTGGCAGTTGGCGTCATGGTCCGTAAGGGCTGCGACGCGATCGCCCGTGAGGCGGCCGGCCGTCGCATGTCACCCTGGTAGAGGATCCACGCCTCCGTCGCTTCCTGGCGCTGCTCCGGCGTGCGGGCAGCGCCTAAGAAGTGTTTCTCAAGGATTTGCAACTGTTGCTCAGCTTTCCCGTCGCTCATCGCCTCCGAAGGGACATCGCTATAGAACGCATGTTCAATCATGTGGAGATCAAGACCGGCATTGCGTTTGATCTCAGGGTAGGCGTCCTCGCCGCTACGCCAAAGGGTATGCGTGGCGTCGTTGATGTCGTCTTTCAGGTAGTCCAACACCTGCGCGGCAAAGATCCGTGCCCGGTTCTTGAGGCCCTCAAACTTCTCGACAGGCTTGCCGGTCAGTTGGGCCAACTCTGCCGCCGCGGCGGTCGCCGCCTGGAGGCAGGCGCCCTTGAACTCCGTGCTCAAGCCGCGCCAGACCTCCCGCAGTTGCTGCTGCTTTTGCCGCGGCTTCAGGTCGGACGTCAACAGGCCAATAATCTGCTCATTGGCCGCAGCGATCTGGCCCAGCGCGGGGTGAGTTTCAGCCGCATGTTTGTGCTCGTGTACCCACTGCAAATCTCCCGTGGGCGGTCGGTGGTAGCCCGGCTCCGGCTCGTCGGCGCCCGCATGGTCATGCTCACCTGGCATCGTGTCGCGGTACACCTTGCGACCGGTGCGACTGCTCACCCAATAGCTGGCGCCGCGCGGCCCCGTCTGTCGCGTCCACTCATTCCCGCCTTCTCCAGCTGCAAACCGTGCCGGCCGCTCCCGCCGCTGCTGCCTTCCCTTTCCATCCACCGGCGGCATCGTCTCCACCCCCGGCAGCACAAACAACCGCCCTCCATCAATGGGTTCCTGGGCAATCCCCAGCACCCCGTGCATGTCCAGCCCTTCCACCCGCCCGCGCCACTCCACCGCCATCGGCCACTTGGCCCCAATCAACCCGGGCACTTTCTGTGTGGCCTTCTCTCCGAGATAGACCGTCAGGAAATTCTCGGCCGCATCCCCGTAGCCGCCCAGGCCCCACGATTCCACCCGGTCCGACTGGCTAATCCCGATGAGCCGCATCTTCGAGTGCC
>JAFAHH010000874.1 GCA_019237355.1 Acetobacteraceae bacterium
GCCGGCCATTATTGTTGCAGGCCATTGCCCGGCAGACGCGCCATGCTGGGCAGACCAAGCTCACCGTCAGCAGCACGCATGGTGAGCGGCATCAGGCGCGGCGCGCCTATTTGCGCATTGCCCGCTTCTTTGCTGCGTTACGAGAAAAAGCGGAGCAGTTGGATCCGGTGCAGCGCTGGTATCACATTCTCAGCGAGGCGCTCCGCAGGTTCCTGAAAGGTCGCCAGCTGGTCCCGCCAGCACGCCTTGAACCGGCCTGAATTTACTCACGACGATTGCAAACCCGCGAAAAAAATCAGATCACGTTCAGCTCAACTCCCGGATTTAGGTTCATGGGTTTGGCTTTGCCGACGCCCTCGATCAGTTCGCGCTCCCGCGGGCGGCATTGTCGGAGGCGCTCGCCGCTTTCAATGTCGGGGTGGAGATAGGCCAGGTCATAGTCGTGTCCCTGATCTTTCCTACGCTGTACCTGCTCGACTGGACGGCTGCGGGCCCCACACCAAGGACCCGTATCGCGGGCCCCGGCGGCCGTCTACGTTTGCTCGGGGGCGATCGCTTTGACGGGGTGCTATTGGTTGGTATCGCGCACAGTGTTTGCCTGATCGGCAGCCGGATCGAAGCTAACCCGGGCGATCCGGGCTCGCGTCATTGCGGCGAGTTCGCTGGGCGTCGTTCGGAACATGTGCCGGGGCGACCCGGCCGCCGCCCAAATGACCTCGGCCCGGAGCAATGCCTCATCGAGCAGCGTTGTCGGCGGCGAGACATGGCCGATTGGGGCCACACCCCCCGCGGCGAATCCGGTTACTTCCCGCAGCCAATCGGGATGTGCGCGCTGCAGTTCCTGACCGAGCATCCCGGCGACGGCCGCCATATCCACTAAACGGGCCCCCATGGTAATGACGAGTATTGCCTGGTCGCCTGCGCGGAACACGATGCATTTGGCGATCTGCGCGGGGTCGCAGCCGAGCACCGCCGCCGCTTCGGCCGCCGTACGGGTAGGTTCGGCGAAGGCCAAGATCGTGTCCGGATGACCAGCCGCAGCTAAAGCAGCCCGAACCCGTTCGACCGACTTGCCCTTGGCCATCAGCCGGAAATCACCGCGAGTAAGTTCCGATTAGCTCGCCTGTACCGAGCGAGCGCGCAATAGAAGCCGCCGCCACATCTCGCGCTCGGGCGCCGGCCGGGACCGGAAGCTTGTTCACACGAAGCGCATAGAGTGTGAAGAGATATCGGTGCGGACCATGCCCAGGTGGCGGGCAGGGCCCGCTATACCCCGGCCGCCCGAAATCATTGACAGCTTGGGGCGGGGCAGGCTTGAAAGGTGGCCAGCCCTCGGCCAGGCCCGTCGTGCTCGGCGGCATATCGTAGATGGCCCAGTGATAGAACGTCCCGCCGGGTGCGTCAGGATCGGCGCAGATCAGGGCGAAGCTTCGGGTTTCGGGCGGGGCGCCCGACCATGCGAGCGGCGGCGACAAATTCTGGCCATCGCAGGTGAACTGCTTCGGGATGACACTGCCGGGTTGGAAAGCGTAGCTTGCAACGCGCATGAGGGCTAGATTGGCATTGCGACGTGGTGTTCACCAGCCCGAACCGGATGCAGTGCCGGAAGAAGGGATCCAGCGGTCGGTTCCGCCCATCAGACCAGCCGAGGCACCCGGGGACCAACAGCAGCGTGCAATTAATTGCACTCAATGCTGTGGCGGCCCCGAGGGGGCGTCATTTGGCGGTGAGGATTCAGTTCGCCATTGTAGGGGAGATTGGCGCGCCTTTGCTATGCAGATTCGGCCCGATTCTGCGGAGATCAAAGCCCTCAAGCCTTGCCAGCAGGCCGCCGGCTCTGCACCCGTTGGGTCGAGCGCCGCGGCCGTCTGAAGGCGCATGCGCTCTGATTAGATCGGGCTCGATTCACTATCCCCAACCCGATGATCGCCGCCGAGGTCTGACTTCGAAACGATCTTGCCGCCGGCGTCCCGGAACTGGTCTATTGTGACGTTAGCATGACATTTGGAATAGGATCCGGTTCTAGCCTGAATACGTACAGCCCAATTCGAGTCGATCTATACAGCTGTGCTATAGTCCACGATGTGATGCCCGCACCTGATCCGGCCCCTACTGTCAGAGGTCCAGGCATGAGATTGACGGCGATAAGGATCGCTCCACCGGCCCTATCCCTTCTCGTACTTGGCTGCGGCCAGAATATTGTGACGCCGATGGAAGCCGAGGCACTAGCGCCGCCACCAAACCTGGTGGGCGAAGTCACAACGACACGGCAATCGATGGCGTCCTCCGCCGGGTCCGGAAGTTTCAATCCCTCGTCCGGAAGCCTCAATGGCGCCTATCGCGGGTTTGGCCGGGTCGTCCGCAATCCGGGCGGCACGTGCCAGACCGGGATGCCGGTGTACGGGATGCAAGTCTCGGGGGACCGGGTCCATTTCGGCTCGTTCAACGGTACGATCCAGCCGAATGGTGTGGTGGAGATGGAGTATGGGCGGAATTGGGTGATTGGCCGTTTCGACGGGCCCCATTTCGTCGGACGCTGGATCAATCCAGCGTGCTCGTACGAGCTGACATTAAGTCGGGAAAGCTAGGAGCATGCGGATTCGCGCCCGGATCAAACGGCTTGCTGGCGCTGACGGCGATCTTCCAAACGGCTCGGCGCGGGATGGTAAGCGACTGTGCCGATGGTGAAGGGCGCTGGCTGGCGCAGCGTCGCGCTTGGCTGACGGCTGCCATGCTTTTTCTTTTCATGCTGATCAACTTCGCGGACAAGGCCGTCCTCGGCCTTTCTGCCGTGCCTATCATGCGCGAGCTCGGGCTGAACCACGCGCAGTTCGGTCTCATCGGTACAAGCTTCTTCGCGTTCTTCTCGATCGCCGGGGCCTGCACCGGATTGCTGGTTAGCCGTATGATTGCGAACCGGGTCGCGCTTGGTCTTGACGAAGGCCCCGCGTACCCGGTGGCCTTGCATGCAGCCTACAAATGGTTCCCCGACAACCGTCGGCCGCTGCCCACGAGTCTCATCGCCATCGGCGTGGCAGTTGGAACCGGCGTCGTGGCACCCGCGATTGTCTGGGTGATCCACACCTACTCATGGCATGCAGCATTTGCTGTTCTCGGCGTTGTCGGGCTCCTCTGGTGCGTCGTGTGGGTCTCGTTTGGCCGGGAGGGACGGCTCGTCGCCAACAGCGAGTTTGGGGCGGGTGGTAACGAGAGGCATGTACCGTACAGCCAGCTTTTGCTTAGCCGAACCGTGATCGGACGCGTGTTGAGCGAATTTTCGGCGTACTGGCTTCTGACGATCGCGGTCGTCTGGCTGCCGGCTTACCTCGAGAAAGGCCGCGGCTACTCGGCCGCCCAGACCGGGTGGATGGTCACTCTGCCGCCGCTGTGCCAAATCCTTTTGACGCCAACCGTGTGCTGGATATCAGAGCTCTTGAGGCGCAGCGGACTATCCAGCAGGCTTTCCCGCGGTTTCGTCTCGGCTGTTTGTGTCTTCATTGCGGGGCTGATGACGACGCTCCTGCCGCTATCACATGGACCGGTTCTGCCCATTGTTTGCACCGCGCTGGCGTTCTCGGCCGGCACGATTATCTTCTCCCTCGGACCCGTAATGATTGCCGAGCTGACGTCCGTTCAGCAGCGTGGCACTATGCTGGGGATAAACAATGCTATCGCCACATTGGCCGGGCCCTTGGCTCCAATGGTTATGGGCTTCGTCATTGATGCTGGATCGAACGCAGTCCACGGTTATCGGACCGCTTTTGTCGTCGCCGGCGCTTGCGTGACGGCCGGAGCACTGGTCAGCCTAGCCCTGATCAACCCGGAAGCTGATCTGAGAAGGACGGCGCAAGAGGGTGAGGTTTTGCGGGCCTAACGGCACGGGAGCGATCCAACTCTGCCGCATCTTTGTCGAATCCGCATAGCGCAGCGCGGGTCTTTGTCTAGACTCGAGAGCGGCAGTAGGTGACCCGTCCTCAATCGAGCCCTTGAAAATGCTCGC
The DNA here is from genome assembly GCA_019237355.1 of Acetobacteraceae bacterium. Lineage (GTDB taxonomy): Bacteria > Pseudomonadota > Alphaproteobacteria > Acetobacterales > Acetobacteraceae > JAFAHH01. Next base: position 4,001 of record JAFAHH010000874.1, read on the forward strand.
AAGGGGACCGCGAGGCGGCGGACCAAGCAGGCTTTCCCCCGGAGGCTTTTCGCTATTGCATGCTGATGACTATGGCGTCACCCCCGAGAGTGAGCATCAGCCCTTCGCGCTTCGCCCTGAGATGCATGACGACGCCGCTGTTGTTCTGGAGCCAGAGATCGCCGCGGCTCGTAGCACCAATCACAAACCCGGTGCTGCCCTGGGCATAAGCCCCTGGGAACAGAGTGACGTTTGGCAGATTATAGACGTCGCCCTTCGCATCGATCGTGGACGCGCCGATGCCCCCGACACCCAGACCGGCGATTCTGAACGGGTAGGTGCGGCCGTGATAGAACAGCGTTCCGCTTCCGCCCCCCGCATTGCCAATATAGGCCGCTTGGACCTCGTGCATCTCCACCGTGCCGTCTGGCGGCATGCCTTGGTATTGGGTGTACGGCCCCGGCGTCTGCTGGCTGCAAGCGGCAAGGCCCAGCATCGCGGCTGCGAACAGCATGGTTTTCGTTGAGGAACTTTCCGGTTGCAGCATGTTTGTTTGCCTCCCCTCATTCCAATGCAAGCGGATTCTCCAGATTGGCCATTCCCGCGTCGCCGAACCCCGCAGTTGCGACACAGCAGATACCTACACTTACTCCTCCACCGTACCAGGCGCTATCCTAGGCAACCGGGGCGGGGCCAAGACTGATGGCCTTGTGGGTGAATGGGCGCAGCATACACCGCGATACGGCGAGCATGCGGTTGGGCTGTGGTCCGCGGGACCCGGGTGCAGTTATCCGAAACTTTCGAGCGCGCGAAATCGATCTACAGGCCCACCCGCGCGGTGACTGGCTTAGGCTAGACTAAGACTAGCGTGCCTGCCCCATCGAGACGATCTACTCCCCTAACTCTGTAACTCGCCAGCTCAAGTCGCAATGTAGACCGGCCACCGACCCTGACAGCGGCGGGTGGCGAGCCTATCTTCGACCCAAACGCAATAGGGGTTCGCCATGCTCAATCCAGCTCCGCCGCTGCCGCTGGGCCACGCTTGAGAATCTCGATTCGGGCTGCGCCGCAGTCGCCCAGGGTACAGCGGCGCCCCTGAACCTTGCCGCGAGCCCGGACCGCTGCAACGCGCTTGCTGTCCAGGGCTTGCTGTCTGCAACCACCGCTGCCGGACAGGCTGCCGAGGCGCAGGCTCCTCTCAACCAGTACGGCTTGTTGCCCGAGCAGAATTTTGTCTCGCCATCGCACTGGTTTGCCTATGTGTACCAGGCAACGCTATTCGGGACAAGCAACGGCATCCCGCCGACCGGCGGCGTTAATCTGATTAACAATCTCGCACCGGGAGGTCCGAAGGAGGACCGCGCTTCCACGCCCGACCAGGATTTGCGGGGGGCGCTCTGCCTGCGGGGCCTGGCGCGAGATGTCCTGGTTGGGTCGGCGCCGGCCGAGCTCTCCCCGGCACAGCCGGGACAGGCGGCGCGGGTCGCGCGTGGTGTCGCCGATGTTCTCGCCACCGGAAACCTGCATGGCGTCCCGGCCGTCTACGCCTCTGGCCGCGACGACGCGACTCTGCCGCCCAACTTCACAGGCCGCGCCTATTACGGACTGAACCAGCTTGTTGAAGGCGGCCGTAGCAACCTACGTTTCTATGAGGTTACGAACGCGCAACACCTGGACACTCTGAACCAGTATCCCGGCTTCAACAGCACGCTCATCCCGCTGCACCGCTACTTTATCCAGGTGATGGATCTGATGTACGCGCATCTGACCAGCGGTGCCCCGCTACCACCCAGCCAAGTGGTGCATACCATCCCGCGCGGGACCGGCCCTTCGGGTGCGCCGCCGATCACCTATGCGAATGTGCCACCGATTGCCGCGAATCCGGGGCAAGATGCGCTGATTACCTTCGATGGTCGCACATTGGAAATCCCGGACTGATATGCCTCCGGCGCGGCCTCAATAGCGCGCGGTGATCAGATTTCGGCGGCGACATCCGGAACCGCCGCCCCCGACCCCCTACAGCAACATGACCTCAGGCCGAAGTCATGATGCTCTAGAGGTCTCGGTTTCCAGGGCGCGATTCAGGCTTTCCGCTGATCGAGACACCAACCCCGGGCCCCCATTTTGCGCGCAAAATGGAA
>JAFAHH010001022.1 GCA_019237355.1 Acetobacteraceae bacterium
GGATAAGGTGGCGAGATCAGGCCCGCCTCGGGCATAGTGTGTGCTATAGGCAACACCCACTGATGCATAAATGGTGCTCAGCAGTATCTGCTTGTGAAGGCGATTGGTTGGGTCAAAGGTTTTTGCGGCACCGCACGTTGGCGCCAAGCCAATTCTCCCTCCATGACTCGAAACGGCCTCCGGTATTAAAGCCGGAGGCCGTTGTCGTTATGGCGAGTCCGGCCGGGGCACGCCCCAGCCTCGCAGTTACTCTGCCGCTTGGCGGCGCCGCTGCTCGATCTGCTGCTCGATTGGGCCGAGGGTCTGATCGGCCGTGCGGCGGATGGCGCGCACCATAGTTGCGCTGCCCTCCAGAACGGCATCCAGATACTCACGCGCGAACCGCTGCTGCAGCTCGATGATCGGGCTCGGATTGGTGATCCGGACTAGCTCCTGAGCAGCCCGCAGATTGGTGCGCACGACGCCGTCCACGAGACCCGTCACGCTCTGCTGCAGGTCCTCAAGGCCACCTTTCGCTTCGTTCGGGATGACCATTAGCGACCTGAGGTCCTCGGTCGTGCCCCGAACCGCCTGGGCCACTTTGCGGCTCACCTCCTGGTATTGCTCAGTCGCGTCCTGGACCAGCTGACGCTGGCTCTCAGCCACGGCCTGCGCGTTCCGGCGCACGGTCTCGGTCGTCGCCTCGCTCAGACGGCGCACCGTGTCGGCGCCGGCATTTACCCCTCGCCGGGCCGCCTCGGTGCCTACGTCCGCACTCCGACGGAATGCCTCACTGGTTGCGCGACCGCCCTGCTCCACTGCCTCGGCACCCTGACGGGCTGCCTCGCCTACAGGCTGCGTGTTGTTCTTTACGTCTGCCAATTCTTCCTCCGATTGATCCATGAGATCGAGATTAACTTGCCGCGTGCAATGTATTTTTGCTGCACCGCACACCTAGCGTTTAGCGAATCTTAACCCTGGCCCTCAAGGCAATATTGTGCAGCGCACACATGCATATTGCGCGCTGTCCCCGTCAGTCCCGATCTGATCCGAAACGCATCAGCTAGGCTTGGCCGCGGTTGCAGCGGCTCGAATCCATTTGAGAGATTGCCTACGAGAGGGGCATCGCATGACCGATGAGAGCCCGCATCCCGCGCCTTCTGAGAGCCCGAATCACAGCTCGACTGAGAGCCGGGGTCACGTGCTCGCCACGTATCGCGAGATTGCCCATCGATTCGGATTAGGCGGAGCGAACGCCGCACGGACGAAAGTCAAGCGAGCGGGATGGAAATGGGAGCCCCCCAATCACCCAGCTGATCCCCTGCGTATCAGAGTCCCAATGGAAGCGTGGGAACAGGCTGCCGAGAGCCCCCCTCGCAAACCTCACCGCGAATCACGCGAGAGGCGGGATAGCAAACCGCGAGACCCCCCATATCGCGACCATGAGAGCCGAGATCTCAATGGCTTCGAGATGGCCGTTAAGGCCCTTCAGGAGCAGCTAGATCGAGAGCGCAACCGGGGCGATGCGTCTGAAACGCGGGTCCGCGAACTTACCGCCGACCTTGATACTGCCCGGGACCGGATGGCGGAGCTTCGGGAAGCCAGAGCAACGGCGGTGGCTAGGGCAGAGGCAGCTGAATCCCGAGTTGATGACCTGATGGCCCAGATTCGGGATCTCACCAACCGAGGCGCGGAAGGGCAGGCGAGGGCGGAGCTGCTTCAGGTGGAGGTGGATCGGCTGCGGACGGAAGCCGAGCGGCTGAGGGGGCAGGGAACGCCCGATGCAGCCCCTAGAAGGCGAGGGTGGTTCCGGCGCTGGCGCGGGAATTGATTTGCCGACCGCATACCGGCCTGTTCCCGCTACGTTCTGGGCCATGGCTCAACCGATACGTTCTCATTCATGGCACTCCTGACCCCCGAACCAGCATCGCCGCCCATGAGACGCAGCCGATGGTCGCGAGGCCGGGCATGAGGTCGTGACAGGGCGATTGTTTGCCGGAAGTTAAGACGGCGCCAAAGGCCAAAATGGTCAGCGGCCTTGGTCGGCCTCCTCAGACGGCGACGGCCCCAAGCGCAACATCGGCATCGCTACCGGAACACAAGCTCGAAGGCGGATTTACCGAACAGGGTGACAAAGGTTCCAGGCCAAAAGCTCGCCCCCATTTCCCAATAGGATCTCATCACTGGAATTGGGGGGTGAGCTTCCGGCGCGACCGAAGCA
>JAFAHH010001074.1 GCA_019237355.1 Acetobacteraceae bacterium
GCTTGCTCGCCGGCGATGTCCTCCGGCAATTCGAGGTGCACCGGGCCGGGCCGCTCTTCCTGCGCCGCCCGGAACGCGTCCCGCACCAGAGTAGGGATCATCGCGGCGCTGACAATCTGGCGGGTCAGTTTGGTGACCGGCCTCATCGCTGCGATCACGTCGACGATCTGAAACCGCGCCTGCCGGGCGGTCATGATTGCCTTCTGCCCGGTGATCATGACCATTGGCATAGCCCCGAGATGGGCATATGCCGCGCCCGTTGCGAAATTCAGCGCGCCCGGGCCCAGGGTGCTCAGGCAGACCCCCGGCTTGCCGGTCAGCCGGCCGTACGTGGCCGCCATGAACGCGGCGGGCTGCTCATGGCGGGTGAGTACGAGCGCGATCCGCGATTTGCGCAGGGAATCCACCACATCGAGATTTTCTTCGCCGGGCACCCCAAAGATGCGCTCGACACCTTCATTCTCGAGCGCCGCGACCAGCAGATCGGAGCCCTTGGTCATGCAGAACTTCCTCCCTCAATGATCCTTCGGGATCTCTGCCCCTTAACCAGCGTGGTTTGTAACCGCGATCATACGAAAGACCAAGCCATGACACCCCGGACGCACTATGCCGAGGGGAGGCGACGAATGATGGCTTTCGTGAACTCTTGAGTCGAGGCTGTGCCGCCCATATCACGGGTCCGCACATTATCCTGGTTGATCGTGCTGTTGATGGCGGCGCGGAGAAGCTGGGCCAAATCGCCACGGCCAACATGTTCCAGCATCAGCCCAGCCGCGAGCAAGAGCGCAACCGGATTGGCGACACCCTTGCCGGCAATGTCGGGCGCCGAGCCGTGCACGGCCTCGAAAATGGCGGCGCTGTGTCCGATGTTGGCCCCGGGTGCAAAGCCCAGCCCGCCCACCAGCCCGGCCATTTCATCCGAAAGAATATCGCCGAACAGGTTCGTGGTCACGATCACATCGAACTGCCACGGATTCAGAACCAGTTGCATCGCACATGCATCGATGATGCGGTCATCCATCTGAACGCGGCCAGCATAGCTCTTCGCAACCTCTTGCCCGGCATTCAAGAAGATGCCGGTCAGCGCCTTGAGCACATTCGCCTTATGCACGACGGTGACCTTCTTGCGGCCGTTCTTGAGCGCATAGTCGAATGCAAACTCCATAATGCGGCGCGATCCCGCTTTGGTGTTGACGCCGGATGAAATCGCCACCGCATGGGGATCATCGCCCACCGGAATATAGTGCTCGAACGCCACGTACAGGCCTTCGATGTTCTCGCGGATAAGCACGATGTCGATGTTGCCGTAGCGCTGGCCGGGGATGACGGTGCGTACCGGGCGGACGTTGGCATAAAGTCCGAACTCCTCACGCAGGCGCACATTGACCGACCGGAACCCGCCTCCCACAGGCGTGGTTAGGGGGCCTTTTAGGGCAAGCTTGCTGCGGCGAATACTGTCGAGGGTCGCCGGCGGCAGGGGGTCACCACCCGCCTCGATTGCCCCCAAGCCGCCTTGATGCTCGTCCCATTCGAAAGGCGAGCCCATGGCCGCGAGAACCAATCGCACGGCATCCGTGATTTCGGGGCCGATTCCATCGCCCGGGATCAACGTGGCGGGAATTGGGTATGTCATCTTGGCGGACATTGCTGGCTCCTTCGACGGGGATCGGACAATCGAGCGGGGCTCTCTTATTTCACTGACTTACAAGGTGGGTTGGCGCTGGAAAGGTGTTGCCGCTTGCCTCCACCGATCAGTACCACGGCAACCCCCGGATTGCGGCGATCATGAAAGAGCGAGTAGTGCCGGAGGATCGGTGGCGTTGGGTCGGAGGGCGTCTCAAGCATGGCTGCTTGGTCCAACCAAAAAGTCGAAGTCGCATCCTTCCGGCGCCTGCGTCACAGCCCGGCGGTATAGGGCCTTGTAGCCCCGGGCAGGCGCGGGCGGAGGCGAGAACCCGGCCAGCCTGCGCTGCATCTCAGCCTCATCCACCAGCAGATCGATGCGCTTCTTGGCGACCGAGAGCCTGATCCGGTCGCCGTTACGTACCGCGGCGAGCGGGCCGCCGATTGCCGCCTCCGGCGCCACATGCAGCACAATGGTGCCGAACGCGGTGCCCGACATGCGTGCGTCGGAGATGCGGACCATATCCTTGACCCCGGCGTGAGCCAGCTTCTTCGGGATGG